>JAIOTR010000280.1 GCA_021106665.1 Bacteroidales bacterium | reverse complement strand
TCAGCTGTTAAAGAGTTGCTTGAAAACTCCATTGATTCAGGAGCAGATGAAATCAAACTGGTGATCAGGGATGCCGGGAAAGTATTGATACAGGTTATTGATAATGGTTGCGGTATGTCAGAAACAGATGCACGGATGTGTTTCGAGCGGCATGCAACTTCAAAAATCACATCAGCCAATGACCTGTTCGCTATTAAAACTTTGGGATTCCGTGGAGAGGCACTGGCATCCATGTCAGCCATTGCACAACTTGAAATGAAAACAAAAAAGGTTGAAGAGGAATTGGGCACCTGTATCATTGTTGAAGGATCGAATGTTAAAAGCCAGGAATTATGTGCCTGTCAGGATGGGACTTCCATTTCGATAAAAAATCTGTTTTATAATGTTCCTGCCCGGAGAAAATTTTTAAAATCCAATACCACGGAACTGCGTCATATTATTGAAGAATTCCAGCGTGTTGCTCTTGTCAATCCTGAAATTAAATTTTCGTTCTACAATGAAAACCGCCAGCTTTTTTTGCTCATCAAATCCAATTTAAAACAAAGAATTGTTGCACTTCTGGGGACTTCTTACAACAACCGGCTTGTACCAGTTGAACAAAAGTCGGATATAGTTAATATTTCAGGATTTATAGGCAAACCTGAGTTTGCAAGGAAAACAAGGGGTGAGCAATACTTTTTTGTGAACGGCCGGTTTATCAAACATCCCTATTTGAATCATGCTGTTGACAATGCATTCAGGGAACTCATTCCAACCGATGCCTACCCTACTTATTTTATATACTTTTCAATTGACCCAAAGGAAATTGACATTAACATTCACCCGACAAAAACGGAGATCAATTTTCAAAACAACCAGGTAATTTATGCCATGTTAAGTTCTGCTATCAAACAGTCACTGGGGAAATTCAATATTGTCCCATCCCTCGATTTTGATTCGGATCCCAGTGTCGGGATTAATTTTACCTCAAAAAATGCAAATGCCCAATCCCCTTCAATTAAAATTGACCCATCATATAATCCTTTTGAAACAAAAGTAACAGGTTGGGAAAATCTTTATACAAGGACAACAGGCAAAGAAATAATAAATAAAGAAACGCTTGATATTCCGGCAAGCACACTGGAAGTCTCAGGAGTAAAAGGTGAGGATGATGAAGCCATTGAGAATGGAGTAGTATTCCAGCTTCACAATAAATACATAGTTACCAATGTGCGATCCGGACTATTGGTCATTGACCAGCATCGTGCGCATGAACGCATATTATTCGAAGAATTCATAAATACACTGGAAAAAGGAAAAGGAATGTCACAGCAACAACTTTTTCCATCAACAATCCAATTTTCAGCCGGTGATACCGAAATACTGGTAAGCATAATGGACGATTTGAAAGTTCTTGGATTTGATATTGAAGAGTTCGGAAAAAACAGTTTCATTGTTAACGGAACACCTACCGATTTGAACAATACTTCGGCGAAAGATGTTTTGGAGAATATAATTGAGAATTTCAAAAAGAATTTGCAGGATATAAATACTGATAAAAAAGTTAATTTAGCACGGTCAATGGCTGTCAATATGGCTATTGGCTACGGTAAAAAGCTGGAACAACAAGAGTTAACATCTTTGATCGACAGGCTGTTTGCTTGCAAGGTTCCTGATGTTTCACCGGATGGAAAGCTCATAGTCAGGATTTTGAAAATAGATGAATTGGATCAAATGTTTTGATCTTTTAGCAGGTATTAATTGAAAGGATGAAATTAATTCACATTTGGTATTGAAAAATTAATCACGGGAATAATGGAAAATTGGAATAATGGAAGGTTGTTTGCGGTACAGTATCAAAAGGATATTCTATCCAATATTCCATCATTCCGCTGAATGCGTGCCTTTGGCACAAAATTCCAAGACACAATCTAATAAATTAAGCCTGCTGTACAATATAAACAAAAGAATATAGATTTATAAACCACAAATTAAAAGATGGATCAATACAGACCGACCGGTTTCAGGATTTTACCACCGGTAGTAAAAAATCTGATAATAATTAACGTATTGTTTTTCCTGGCAATGCTGGCATTTTCATCAATGATAGATTTAGCCGATTATCTCGGATTACATTACCCCGTTTCCCCTCTATTTAAACCCCATCAAATGGTTTCATACATGTTTATGCATGGCGGTATAGGCCATATATTTTTTAATATGTTTGCCCTGTGGATGTTTGGAAATGCACTGGAGAATGTTTGGGGTCCAAAACGTTTTTTAATATTTTACATGGTTACGGGAATTGGAGCAGGATTACTTCATTTACTGGTTATATATTTTCAGGTAATTAGTGTTGAGGCTAAACTTGCACCTGAATTAATTGCCCAGGTCAGAGATTCGGGTTATAGCATATTACAGGAGAATAAAAACTTTGTTGATCCTTTGCTGGGCAAATTAAATTTGCTTTACAATACAACTACCGTTGGTGCCTCAGGCGCTGTATTTGGGATTTTGCTTGGCTTCGGTATGTTGTTTCCTAACTCATTGATATACCTTTATTTTGCTATCCCTGTCAAGGCTAAATACTTTGTAATAGGATATGGGGCAATTGAACTGTTTTTAGGTTTTTCGAATAATGAAGGAGATAATATTGCTCATTTTGCCCATCTTGGTGGTATGATATTTGGGTACTTCCTTATACTCTATTGGAAGAAACGATAACTGAATTTTTGGCAGTATGAATCAATACGGAAGAAACTACACAACTCAAAATCCTTTTGCTGATCTGCAATCCTTTTTCAAGAGCAAAAACATACTCGTGAAGCTGATCATTATCAATGGGGCAGTTTGGTTGTTCATTATGGTC
>JAIOTR010000193.1 GCA_021106665.1 Bacteroidales bacterium | reverse complement strand
TAGCCAAATCCTTTATTATATCCGGCAATACATATCTTAATTATGTTGATAAAGGAAACAGAAAATTCATTATGTACAGCCAGGTATTGGTACCCGCCATTTTAGGGATTATTTTGCTGGCGCTATTTAAAATTCCAAATGATTTTTATTACATCACCATGGATGAACTTTTTTATGAAATCATGAAATTGAGCACCATCATATTGCTGATCATACCACTTGTTATTTCAATTAATACCATAAACGAAATCTATTTTGATGAAGAGCCCCGAAAGATCAGTCTTAAATGGAAATACTTTATAATAACGGTAGTTATTTTTACAGCATTTCGATTCATTTTCGGAAGTGGCATTCCCTTCGGGGAATAAATTACCTCAGCGCCTTTGAAGCGAAAAACTCAACCGGCGCATATTCATCTGTTAATATCTGATTTTCATAATCCAGGTCTCCCATGTAAAGATTACCCAGATATTTGTTCAATTCTTCATCCTCACTTTGGAAGTGTGGCTTATTATTCGATTTTAACCCTACGATTATAAAATTCTGAAAATATGATTTTTCAACGTTTGTTGGATTTGGATACTGAACCGCAAAAATATAAACCTGGGGAAAGATGCTTTTATAGGTGGCCAATTCAGACCTTAAAAAATAATTAGAATTCTCATCCAATGAAGATATTACATTGGCATACACAGCGCCATCTTCATTCAGAACATCATAAATCTTTTGTACCGCTTCTACGGTAGTCAGTTGGTAAGGTATAGTTATCATTGATTTGTAAGCGTCGACAAAAACAGCATCATATTTCGTTTTACATCCATTCAAATATGTCCGGCCATCTTCATGAAAAATCCTCAACCTTGGATTATCAACCAAGCCAAAATGTTTCTTCGCAAGTTTTGTCAGCCCGGGATCAATCTCAACAACATCAATGTTAGCATCCGGGAATTTATTCAGGTAATCCTTTGGAAATGCATAACCCGAACCACCAATCATAAGAGAGGATTTAAACGCTGGATTAAAATGTTGCACCAGCCTGTAATATTTCAATACTTCAAACACAAGTCCATCATCTTTATCGGTAAACATAGCCGAACTTTTTTCATTGTTTACATTCAGCATTTTTACAGGTCTTCCTGTCGTTTCATCTGTGGTAGTATAAATCAGTACCCGATTATATTGCGTATCAACATCAATGAAATTTAAGTTTGTATTATAAACTTTTATCCAGAATGTAACCAAAACGCTACAAACCAAGACTGAGATAAAGCCCGGAATCAATTTTCGCTCATTCAAACAAATAAGTAATGATACAATGAGGAGGATAAATGGAATAGCATAGAGTATATTCTTAAATCCAAAAACCGGAATCAGGACAAAACCGGCGAGAAATGTTCCCAGTATGCTTCCAATAGTTGAGAGTGCATAAAGGTTGCCAACAAGCGCCCCTGATGTTTTAAGGTTAGATATTTTCAACTTTACACCAAAAGGTAACACTGCCCCGAAAAAAACACTGGCCGGCCCAAACAATACCAATACTGATAATAATGTCCTGAACCTAAAGTCCGGAACGTATTTGACTATTCTGTTTAAAATGAAATTATTGCCTATGGCAGTGATCAGGATAAATATTGCTGCTAATATTAATATCCAGGAAAGAATTATAAAATCTGGTCTTTTTTCCGACAATTTGCCCCCGGCCCAATAGCCCACACTCAGGCTTCCCATAATGATACCTATCAGACTGGTCCAGACAAATACGGATGTTCCGAAAAAAGGCCCCAAAACCCTTGACCCAACAATTTCAAAGATCATAGTTAAGGCGCCGGCAAGGAATATAATGAACTCTGCAAAATATTTTTTCATCTGGTTTAAAAATTACCTTACCATTATTTTTTCAGAAAAACTCCGGATATCAGTTTGTACTTTCAGCATATATACCCCATGAGTCGCTTTATTCAGCTCAACAGGCAAATAATTCGACCCCTTCGTAAATTTATAGTTTTGAGAAAATATAATTTCTCCATTCAAACTATAAATATCTATTTTACTGTTTACTTCTGAACTTCCCATGTATTCAATTCTAAATGTTCCGCTGTTAGGATTCGGGCTTATAGAAAAAATATTGCCGGAGCTTAAATTATTTATCCCTGATCCGGTATATACAAGCTGTACATCCTGTTGAGTCAACTGATAATTAAAAACCTGAACCTGGTCAATGGTTTTAGATTCATAACCTGATGCAGAAAAAGTGATGTTTTGATACATCCCTTCAAATAAAAGCCTGAAATAATGGCCATACAACTGATCTGTTTTCACCCAGCTTCCATCCACATCATGTCCTTCAATAAATATTGATGCAGCTAATGGATCTCCGGTAATCGAATCAGTTACCGTACCTGTTATCCCGTATAAAGCCTGCTCAATATAATTCAGAAAAGAGTGATAATTGTACTCCCAATAATCAGGTAAAAGACTTTCAGGCAATATTTTAGTATTGGATATCTCAAGTGTTACTTCATGGCAATGATAAAAATAATTCATATAATCCTGCCTCCCGCCTGAGATTGAATACCATTCGTAGCCATTGGTAATACCATTATCAAATCCGGTAAAATAACCTGGAGGTCCATACTTATG
>JAIOTR010000032.1 GCA_021106665.1 Bacteroidales bacterium | reverse complement strand
TGTCTGCAAATACCACAGTATTACAGGGATTGATAAAATAGTTACAATTGTAACTATTGAAAAGATCACAGCTTTTCTATTCTGAACAAATATCAGAAATTCTGTTTTTAAGTTTTTGAAACTCCCAGCCAGAAATAAAATCATCAATAAGAATGTTGCATTTGTCGGTCTTATGATAATGGCCAAACAGTAGCTTGCACTTAAAAGGGCATACCACTTTACTTTCTTCTCTTCAATGGCTTTTAACGTGAAATAGAAAAATCCTGTAATAACAGCAAAACTGTAAATGTGGGCCATAGTGGATTCAACTATCGCATAGTAGATGATATTGGTTCCAACAGCAATTGTAAATACAACAAACGAAACCAATACATCGTTCTGGCTGAACTTTTTCAACAATGCGATTAGAAATTTACATCCCAACCAAAGGTAAAACAGGGTTGCCAAGCCCATGGTATACTGATAGATGATGGAATATCCATCAGGTTCAAAACCAAACAAAAGCGTTAATAAGTGGGCTATGAGAAAAAATGGCAGGAACAAAACAGCCAGCCCCGAAAATCCCCTGTTAACTACATCTCCTTTATATGGAACCCGAAATTCTTTAAAAACCGATCTGTCGGAAGGATAATATTTGTCTTCATAATATTCTACAAAATTAAAGTCGAGGTCTTGATAGATAAATATTGCTGTGAGGTATCCGTAATATGCTTTACCGTCGGTTTCTATCACGCGGTCCCATTCCTCATAAGGTTCTTTTACCCAGAAGAAAAGGATCAGATAAATAAACAGAATGATCTCGCATGTATATTTGACCGTGAACTTAGCCATTGTGGATTCTTTGTTTTACAACTTCAAACAAAATGATACCTGTGGCTACTGAAACATTCAGCGACTGCACTGAACCGGCCATAGGAATATTAACTGTTTTGTCACAAAGTTTCAAATACTCCTCTGAAATACCCTTATCTTCCGATCCCATAATAATTGCAAGGGGTTCTTTAAAGTCAATGTTATAGTGGTAAATTTCTGATTTTTCAGATGCACCTACTATTTGTAAGCCGCTATTTTTTAAAAATAGAATCGTTTCCTTCAAATTTGAATTTCTGCTAACAGGAATTTTATTCAGCGCTCCAGCAGAAGTCTTAACTGCATCGGCATTAATCATGGCCGAACCTCTTGATGGAATAATGATGGTATCAACACCTGCACACTCCGCCGATCGGGCAATGGATCCAAGATTGCGAACATCCGTAATTTTGTCAAGAACTAACAGAAATGGAATTTTGCCTGATTCAAAAATAGAAGGAAGAAAAGTTTCAATTTCAACATAAGAAATAGGGGAGATGATGGCAACAACCCCTTGGTGATTTTGCCTTGTAAAGCGATTCAACTTTTCTTTTGGTACATATTGAAAAGGAATTTTAAATTCTCCTGCAAAGTGTTTAATTTCATTGGCTCTGTACTGCTGCATGTTACTAAGCAGGAATAGCTTTTCAATTTCCTTACCGTCCTTGATGGCTTCCAGAACAGGATTATATCCGTAAATTATTTCCGTTTTTTTCACGAGATTTATTTTAAGGTTTTGCAAATATATTATCTATTCTACAATTATGCTTGTTAAAAATCGAATTGTTACCACTGATTTTAAAGGCTATATTGGTAAAGAGAACATGGCTTTATCCATTATTGATAATAAATAAGCTAATAAGGTTGGAGGAGGTAGGTATTAGTTTTTTACTAAGGTATATTTTTATTAATTAAGGTTTAATAGAAGCTGTAAAAGATTAAGGTAAATTTTCCTGTTCAAATCTCACTCCAAACCTTATTATTCATTTTTAACCTTAATAATACATAAATTATAATCAAGGCTTAAAACCTTATTACCTTATTCCTCTCAATATTCTGCTGGTAATGATGAATGAATAATTCATATTCCTCTGTAAACGTCATTTTTTTATGATGTTCGGGTTGGCTTAATATATATTTACAGACTTTGTCTACCTCCGATTTCGAGACTGAAAATGCCGAAGCAGATTGTTGCCACTTGAAATTCCCTTTTACTAGTTTATTTGAGTTGATAAAACGCTCTGAGCTATCTGAAATAACAGAGGCTAATTCAGCTTCAGAAATATTTGGTGACCGGGAGACGAGAAAATGAATATGCTCTGGATTTGCATATATAGCATATAATTTTGACTGGTTGTTGTTTACAATTCCAGTGATATATTTTTCAATTCGTTCTCTGTTTATTTCTTTTATTACCGGTGCTCGATGTAGCGTTGAAAATACAAAATGAGTATAAAGATTATTGTATTCAATTTTCATATGAAGAACTTTTATTCGATCAATATCCAAAATTAGCTAAATTTCCCATATAATTCAATATTAGCTTAGAACCTAAACATTTAAAGTACATCCTCAATTAAAATAAGCTAATAAGGTCAGTAATCAGGTAGAAATATTGTTAAGGTTGTTTGTTATGAAAAGTTTGATTTGATGTCTTTCTAAAAACCTTATTGAAAAGGAAAATCAACCTTAGTAGAAAATATCAGCAATTTCATTATCAACCTTATTCCCTTGTTACACGTTATTGCTTAAAATCAACTAATGAAATATCTTCAACATATCAAATACAGAAGGAGCCTTAAATCTGATAAAAAAATAACAAAATAAATTTGGATATGATAAATATTAAATAGATTTTTGCGCGAAAATTAAGAGTGTTGTTAATCGAATAACAATGAAATATAATAATTAATCTTTTTAAAACATTGAGCTATGAATTTGGAAAAAATAATGATAGAACTTGAGAAAAAACATCCCGGTGAAGCTGAATATTTGCAGGCTGTAAGGGAAGTTCTTGAATCTATTGAAGAGGTAGTAACCCAGAATCCTCAATTCGAATCAGCTGGAATTATCGACAGATTAATCGAGCCGGATAGGGTAATGACTTTTAAAGTACCCTGGGTTGACGACCAGGGAAAAGTGCATGTAAACCTGGGATACAGAGTTCAATTCAATAATGCACTTGGACCTTATAAGGGTGGTTTGCGTTTTCACCCAAGTGTAAATCTTAGCATCCTGAAATTTTTAGGATTTGAACAAATATTTAAGAACAGTCTTACAACACTTCCAATAGGTGGAGGTAAGGGAGGTTCGGATTTTAATCCAAAAGGTAAATCTGATAAAGAGATCATGCGGTTCTGTCAGTCGTTCATGTTGGAACTTTGGAAGATCATCGGACCTGAAACGGATGTACCTGCCGGGGATATTGGTGTTGGTGGAAAAGAGATCGGTTACCTGTATGGTATGTATAAGAAGCTGAGAGGAGAACATCATGGTGTACTGACGGGAAAAGGCCTGTCATGGGGAGGTAGCCTTATTCGTCCTGAAGCAACCGGATTTGGCGCTGTTTATTTCGCACAGGAAATGTTGGCAACAAAAGGTGAAAGTTTTAAAGGTAAAACTGTTTGTCTGTCAGGCTTTGGTAATGTATCCTGGGGCGCTGCATCAAAGATCAATGAGCTGGGAGGTAAAGTAGTTACACTATCCGGGCCTGATGGTTATATTTACGATCCTGAAGGAGTGTCAGGCGATAAAATTGAATACATGCTTGAACTAAGGGCGTCTAACCAGGATATTGTAAAACCATATGTTTACGAGTTTCCTGAAGCCAAATTTGTTTCAGGAAAACATCCGTGGGAGGTGAAATGTGATGTGGCCATCCCTTGTGCTACTCAGAATGAATTGAATGAAGAGGATGCCAGGAATCTTGTTAAGAATGGATGTATGTGTGTTGCTGAGGGCGCTAACATGCCTTCAATACCTGAAGCCATTGAGATCTTTCATGAGAATAAAATTATGTTCGGTCCCGGTAAGGCAGTGAATGCCGGCGGTGTTGCAACATCAGGACTTGAAATGTCGCAAAACG
>JAIOTR010000020.1 GCA_021106665.1 Bacteroidales bacterium | reverse complement strand
TTTAACAGATTTAACCATTTCAACAGATTCAACAAATTTAGATGCAAGAAACCATCCTGATACTTGACTTTGGTTCACAATACACCCAGTTAATTGCCCGCCGGGTAAGGGAACTGAATGTTTATTGCGAGATCCATCCTTATAATTCCTTTCCCGAAATAAAT
Organism: Bacteroidales bacterium; assembly: GCA_021106665.1. GTDB lineage: Bacteria > Bacteroidota > Bacteroidia > Bacteroidales > JAADJA01 > JAADJA01. Next base: position 9,480 of record JAIOTR010000020.1, on the reverse strand, counting down.
GATCAATTCAAAGGTGTAATCCTTTCCGGCAGCCCTTTTTCGGTGCGCGATTCAAATTCCCCGGCTCCTGACCTTTCCGGAATAAAAGGTAAAATTCCGCTATTGGGCGTTTGTTATGGAGCGCAATTAATGGCTAAAAATGCTGGAGGTGATATTATGCCATCAAAGATCAGGGAGTATGGCAGAGCAAATTTATCCTTTATCGACCAGTCGAGTGAGTTAATGAAAGGAATGACCAATGGTTGTCAGGTGTGGATGTCGCATGGAGATACCATACTAAATGTTCCAAAAGATTTTAAAGTAATAACCAGCACGGCTGATGTGAATATTGCCGGATTTGTTATTGAAGCAGAGCAAACATATGGAATACAATTCCATCCCGAAGTGTACCATACAGATGAAGGGATGATCCTGTTAACAAATTTTGTAGTTGATATTTGCGGATGTTCACAATCATGGACACCTGAATCTTTTATCGAAACAACGATAAATGAATTAAAGCTAAAACTCGGTAATGATAAAGTTGTATTGGGACTTTCAGGAGGTGTTGATTCATCGGTAACTGCCGTTTTAATGGATAAAGCCATAGGGACAAACCTGCACTGCATATTTGTGGATAATGGTCTTCTCAGGAAAAATGAATTTGAAGAGGTGCTTGATTCATACCAGCATATGGGTTTAAATGTTGTGGGTGTGGATTCAAAGGAAAGGTTTTACAAAGCGCTGAAAGGTATCACTGACCCGGAAAAGAAACGCAAGGCAATAGGCAATACTTTTATTGAGGTATTTGATGAAGAAGCCCACAGGATCACGGATGTCAATTGGCTGGCCCAGGGAACTATTTACCCGGATGTGATTGAATCAAAATCTGTAAAAGGGCCATCGGCAACCATCAAATCTCATCATAATGTGGGAGGCCTGCCCGATTTTATGAAATTAAAAATTGTTGAGCCGCTTAATTCATTGTTCAAAGACGAAGTTAGGAAAATCGGCAGAACACTGGAAATGGATACTAACTTACTTAGCAGGCATCCCTTCCCGGGGCCTGGACTCGGAATAAGGATATTGGGTGAGATCAATGAAGAGCGTGTTCGGATTCTTCAGGAAGCTGATGATATTTACATAAAGGGATTGAAGGAGTTTGATCTGTATGATAAAGTATGGCAGGCCGGTGTAATTTTATTGTCGGTTCAGTCAGTGGGTGTGATGGGTGATGAACGGACTTACGAAGAAGTGGTTGCTCTTCGTGCTGTAGGTTCAACTGATGGAATGACGGCTGACTGGTCGCAATTACCTTACGAGTTCCTGGCGAAGATATCGAATGAAATAATCAATAAAGTGAAAGGGGTTAACAGGGTTGTTTATGATATCAGTTCCAAGCCACCGGCCACAATAGAATGGGAATAACTGGGTTATAGATTATATGTTATCTTCAAATCAAAGGAAAGAAATAATGAGTAACCTAATTCCCAATAAAAATCGGTTTTTGTTGTATTCCACTCCTGAAGGAGATGTTCGGTTAGAAGTATTGGTGCAAGATGAAACGGTTTGGCTTACTCAGCAAAAAATTGCTGATTTATTTGGTGTTCAACGCCCGGCAATCACTAAGCATTTGAATAATGTTTTTGAAAGCGGAGAACTGATCGAAGATTCAGTATGTTCCAAAATGGAACATACTGCCAAAGATAGCAAAATCTATCAAACAAAATTTTACAATTTAGATTAAGTAAAAATATCCTTCATGAAAAAGTTTTTGTGTTTAATTATTCTTTTTTCAATTTCTCCTGTGTGGATATTGGCACAGCAGGACGCAAAAATCAAAAAATCACAGATAATAGAAAATATCGGGGGCAAGGATCATTACCTCCATTTTGTAAAACAAGGTGAAACACTTTTTGAGATTGCCAAAACATACGATCTTACCGTCAATGACATCTTCGCAACCAATCCCGAATCTGCAGAAGGAATAAGGCCGGGACAAATTCTGAAAATCCCTGTTCAAGTCAAAAAAAAGAAAACTACTGAGAACACTAATTCAGAATCTGAATACTTTTTTCACATCGTAAAAAGCAAGGAAACATTGTATGGGATCAGCCGCAAGTATGGAGTTGATATAAGTGAGATCAAAAGTTTAAATCCTGAAATGGGTGAATACCCAAAGGAAGGGGAAACAATAAAAATCCCGATCAGGAAAAGTTCAGAGAATTCGAATGATGATATTTGGGAAGGTATAATTGTAGAACATATTGTCAAGCCGGGAGAAACACTTTACGGGATTGCGAAACAGTATAATGTTACCATTGGTGAAATACTCAATGCCAATGCCGGACTTTCAGAGCAGATCAAGGAGGGAATGGAAATTCAAATCCCTAACCAGATAGATAAAAAAGAGTTGGCTGAACAAAAAAAGCAGGAGGAGCATAAGGCCAAATTTGATGAACATACCGTAGTTGCAGGGGAAACCCTTTACCGTATTGCTGCCAACTATGGTGTAAGTATTGATACCCTCAAGAATTATAATTCCGGATTGACTGAAATCCTAACTGTCGGACAGATAATTTTAATCCCTAAAATCAGTCAGCAAAAGAATTACATTTATCATACACCTGATAAGAAGGAGAAACTTCAGGATATTGCCGATCAATATGGTGTGGATTATTACGAACTTCTTGTCCTAAATCCTGGGGTACATAAAAAAGTGGCCAAAGGACAAGTGCTTAAAATTCCTGTTGAAATCAGAGAGACCATAGAAAACAATGAAGATGAGATCGCTGATTTTGATTTGGAAGAAGCAAACAGCCCTTGCGAAATGATCAAACAAAATATGCAGGCTACTTATAATGTGGCTTTAATGCTACCATTGTTTTTGGAAGAATTGGATAGCCTCGAAACTGCAGATATTAAGGATCGTTCAGAAATTCCAAACCTGGTCTCTTTCAGGTTTCTTCAGTTCTATGAAGGGTTCCTGATAGCAGTTGATTCACTCAGGGAGGCAGGAATGAATTTAAACCTGTTTGTTTATGATGTGGATAATACTGACGAAAAAATTGATAAGGTGTTGCATACTTCCGAATTAAGCAGCATGGACCTGATCATCGGCCCCTTTTATAGCGCAAGTTTTAAAAAGGTAGCGGATTTTGCAAGGATATATCAAATAAAAATTGTGAACCCACTTTCAACACGCGAGGAGATACTTTTTGGTAATCCCTATGTTTTTAAAGTTAAACCAGGGGAAAGTTTTCAGATTGATAATATCGTTTCCTTTATCCAGGATCAATATTCCGAAAGCAATGTAGTTATTGTGCGTCATAACAAATACAAATACCAGGCTGATGTATCTTATATCAGAAACTTTCTGAACACCAATCGGAATTCGGGTATTTATATTAAGAATAATAATATCATAGATGAATTAATTGAAGCAGAAACAAATAAGGTGTTCACCGAAAATATCTTGTTTGATATAAAAGCCTTATCGGAAAATGTGCTGGACAGTACCTTTATTCGTAATACAGTTAAAGAAGTGATTTATGTGAACGATAGTACTACAGGCATGAAGATGAACCTGTCGTTATTGAGAAAAAACATAGTGATTGCCTTCAGTGAAGATAAAGTATTTACTCAGGAAATCCTGTCACAATTAAATAAATTGCAGCTTGATCACGATATTACATTGATTGTAATTCCGGAATGGAATGAAAACGATGACCTGGAAACCAAACACCTCTTAAATCTACAAGTTCACTGTTTTACATCAACTCTGGTTGATTTCAATAATTATAGAACAAAACAATGGGTACTGAATTTCAGGAATAAATACAAAACAGAGCCAACAGCTAATAAATATGCATTTGACGGTTTTGATATCGGGTGGTATTTTCTGAATGCCCTTTACCTTTATAGTGAAAATTTTGAAACATGTATCCAAAATTATGATATTGACCTGATCCAATCGAAATTTGAATTTGAACAAATTACAGGCAACGGATATCAAAACACTTACTGGAATATTGGTAAATTTATTGATTATAATTTTATTAAAGTAAAAAACTAGAATTTTATAATATCTTTGCTGAAATTCTTTGAAATATATGCTTAGCAGAAGGCACTTGAGAATAAAAGCCCTACAGGCATTGTACGCGTTCTTTCAGTCGTTTAACGACAGGATAGATACAGGAGAAAAAGAGTTATTCAGAAGTCTTGATAAACTCTACGAAATCTATGTCTACCAGTTATCCCTCCTTATTGATATAGTTGAATTTGCTAAGAGGAGACAGGACGAAAACAAACAGAAATATTTTCCCACCGAAGAAGATTTAAATCCAAACACACGTTTCATCGAAAATCAATTTTATCAACAATTATCAGCAAACAAGGATCTACAAAAATACATTGACCGGTATAAAATTTCATGGGTTGATCAGGAAAATATGATCCGCAAGCTATTGGTGCAAATCAGGACCAGCCCGGAATTTAACGACTACATGACCAAACCTGAAAATTCTTATAATAACGATAAAGATATTTTTACCAAGATCATTAAAAAACATTTATCCCGGTCCGAGATTCTTCAATCTTATTATGAGGATAAAAATATCTATTGGCACGAGGATTTTCATACTGCCAATTTACTTGTAATTAAAACCATAAAATCTTTCAATGAAGCTTGGAATGAAAATTACAAGTTGCCTGTTGTTTTCGAAAATGATTCCATAAACCAAAATAATGAAGATAAAGAGTTTCTTATCAAATTATTTCGAAACACCATTATTCATAGTGATGAATATGAGCAACTGATTGATGACAAGGCTAAAAACTGGGAAATGGATCGAATTGCCATCATGGATATTTTGCTTATCAAGATGGCGCTGGTTGAATTACTGGAAGTACCTTCAATTCCTATAAAAGTAACACTCAATGAATATATAGAGCTGGCTAAATTGTACAGTACACCAAAAAGCAAGGTTTTTGTAAACGGCATCCTTGATAAATTAATCGGTGATCTTAAGACCCAAAACAAGATCAAAAAAACCGGAAGGGGATTAAAGGAAAATTAATATAATTAATGCAACTTTGTGATCCGAATTACGAATTTTGCAATAAAATATGAAGTTCTGGAATTATTAAAAAAACAAATATGAAACGCATACCTCTAAAAAGTATAATGTTCTTTCTCCTGGTTTTTGTTTTTTCATTCTCTTTAATTCAATGTAAAAATTCGAAGGAGAAAAATAAGGACAACAAAACAAACAATGAACAAACTGTAAACACAAAACCCGAAAAGGAGAAACCGAAGCTGGTGCATGATGACAATGGTAATATCATTGAGCGACATGCCAATTCATACAGGAAAAAGGATGGTAGTCTCCGCTCGAAGGACAGCTATTTTTATAAGTATGATGAACGCAACAATTTAATTGATGAAACAAAAATTTCACACAATCCCGAAGGAGAGGTACAATATAAAAATGTAAATTTTTATGCGTATAACGATTTAAATCAAAAGATCGAGCAAAATTTTTTCAGCTACGATAAGAATGACACACTCCAGCGGCAGTCAAGGATCACATATGTTTATAACGACTTAGGGCATCTCGTTGAAGAAACAAGTTATTTCCTGGATGGATCCGTTAAATCCATTATTATTCGTGATCCCAATGAATTGGGGGAATTGAATTCGGAAGAGTACATTCATTACAACCAGGATGGAACTAAAAAGGATCACAAAAAATACTTCTACACTAAGTATGGCCTGGAGCGTACAGAAGATTTGATGGACAAATAACATGTACGAACCTAAAACTATCTATACAAAAATAGCTTTACAAACTATTGTAAATCAGTTAAAGAAAACTTCCGACAGTACAAATCAGGAAGACATACCGGAAGATATTTTAAGCAATCGCCGGGGATGTTTTGTGTCATTGCATAAACTGGATGGATCATTAAGGGGATGCATAGGAACGATAGAAGCCCGGGAAGAAAATCTGTACAAAGAAATAGCAAGAAATGCCATTTCAGCAGCTTTTAATGATTCCCGGTTTAGTTCACTCACTTTTGATGAACTGGATGATATGGAATTATCAGTTGATGTTCTTACAGAGCCTGAACAAATCTATGATCTGGATGATCTGGACCCACAAATTTATGGCATTATTGTTTCTGACGATTCCTTTAGCAGGGCCGTACTTTTACCATCTATTCCTTCAATAGATACCGTTGAAAAACAAATCGACATTGTAAAAAGGAAAGCCGGATTAAGTAAAGTTGACAATGAGAAACTTAAATTTTTCCGGTTTACATCAACTCGTTATCATTAGATCATAACTTTCCTTTTTTTTTATATTCTCTAGTTGTACAATTGTATATCTTTGCCTTTCACTTAAAAATCAATCAAAATGACACAACAAGAACTTAACCCCAAAAAATTTATCCCAATTGCCGTACTGGTGGTTGCGGTTATTATCCTTTTAATTTCATGGAACAGTATTACCGTAACAGTTGACGCCGGACAGGGTGGCGTATTATTTAAACGATTCGGAGGTGGCATCGATCTTGAAAACACCTATGGAGAAGGTTTTCACTTTATTGCACCCTGGAACAAAATGTATATTTATGAAGTAAGGCAACAGGAAATTGGAGAAGACATGAATGTATTGGCAAGTAATGGTTTGGAAATACAGGTGGACGTTTCAACATGGTATGAACCCCAATTCAGCAAACTTGGCTATCTCCATGCTGAAATAGGAACAAGCTACCTGCAGCGCATAATAATTCCCAGTTTACGTTCTGCTGCCCGTAGTGTTGTTGGCAGATATACGCCCGAACAAATCTATTCAACAAAGCGTGATATTATTCAGGATGAAATTTATGAAGAAACAAAAGCGCTGCTTGAAAGTAAATACGTGCAAGTGAACCAGGTACTGATACGTTCGATTAAACTTCCAGCTACTCTTAAACAGGCTATGAGGGCAAATTAAAACAAGAGCAACTGTCATTGGAGTACGAATTTAAACTAGAGAAAGCAAAACAGGAAGCCGAACGCCAAAAAATTGAAGCTGAAGGAAAAGCAACCGCCAACAGGATAATCAGCGCCAGTTTAACTGCAAATATTTTACGCGAAAAGGGAATTGAAGCTACAGTGAAGCTTGCAGAATCGCCTAACAGTAAGGTTGTAATTATAGGTAATTCGAAAGATGGTCTGCCTATAATACTTGGGGATACAAAATAAGTTATTTCTTTCAGCAATAAAGGGGAGAATGTCTCATAAGTCAAAAATTTAGGTCACATTGAGCCTGTCGAAATGTATACAATCCTGTTAATCAACTATGTTTCTGCCAAAGGCATTCCTATGGAAGACAGGCTCAACATGACCATTAGGGATTAAAATAGACTTATGAGACATCCTCCTCAAAGTCAGGCCCTGAATAATGGTTAGAATAATATGAGACATAAAACCATATTTATACTTGTCTTTTTTATTCTAAACCTGGCTATTAGTTCATTTTATCTTGATACCTGGAAGAATGCCAACACTACTTCCAGGGCTTTGCCGATTATTTCTTATTTCGAGGATGGCTCGTTCAGCTTCGACAAATACCACGAACTTACTTGTGATAAAAGTTTTATTGATGGCCATTATTACACCGATAAAGCTCCTTTACCAACTTATATCGTATTGCCTTTTTTTGGTGCATTAGTTAAAACAGGCATCATCTCTCCTGATGACAACGGTAGCTTATTTGGAGATCACATTTATTTGCTCGGCGGATTTCTTACGGCAAGCTTACCTTTTACTTTTATTCTTTTGATAATCTTTCTTGCAATTAAGAATCTCAAGACATCGGTTTCTCCGGTATTTTTGAGTATGTTGCCGTTTTATGCTTCTTTCATCTTTGTTTTCACAGGAACCTATTTCCCACATATATTGTCAGGTTTCTTGCTTTTGGCTTCTTATATTTATTTAAAAAAGGAAAAATATCTTGTTGCAGGAATATTTGCTGGCTTAAGTTTTTTATGCGAGTATAACCTTGCAGTTATCTTTTTTCTGTGGGCTATTCAATTGATTGCCCGAAAAAGAAATATTAAACCGGCTATAATTTATAGTTTAGGCATTTTACCGTCTTTGCTATTTATTCTTTATTACAATCATATTTTTACCGGTTCCCCTTTTATCATGCTTTACAAATACCATAATTTCGACCAGTTAAACAGCAATTACGGTTTTTCCATACCTGGATTTACTTCTTTATGGGGATTGAGTTTTAGCTGGTATAAAGGATTGTTCTTTTATGCTCCATTTGTTTTACTTTTTACTATAATGGCTATTAAACCGGCATTACAGAAAGGAACCAGGTATTTGTTAACCAACTATCTTTTTATACCGTTTGTAGTTTATTATTTCTTTATAGCATCTTATTTCGGCTGGTGGGGAGGCTGGACATATGGGCCGAGATTCCTGCTTGCACCGGCAATTTTACTCACTTATGAAGGGATTCTTTATTTATCTCATAAAAAGTTTCCTAAATATGTATTTTGGATTTTTATAGGTTTTGGAATAATTTGCACCTTAATGGCTAAAGCAACTCTGAGTTATTCTATTCCAACTGATGTGGCTAATCCAATGCTTGACCTCATAATTCCCAACTTCTTTAAAGGTGAATTTAATGCGAATAATATTCTTACAATGCTATTTGGAACAAAACCTGTTTATTCTTTTATAATTTTTGTTTTAATGTTTGGCGGAAGCCTTTGGCTTTTAAATTTATGGTTTATAAAAAATCAGGTGAAACACCTCCGAAAAAATCGGAGCAGGCTATGATTAACTTTAATCACATAGGGAAATAGATTGTCCCGATTTTTCCGGTAATAAAAGAGGACTGGACGAATATTTAACCCCGTCCTTCAGAGACTGTGTAAAAACAGGAAAATATTTTTGTCACGGCATTTATACCGTGGGCTACAATATATAAAGAGGTTGGGCTTTAGCCCTTAAGTTGTTGATTTTAATGGCTAAAGCCAAAAAATAAGTTCTGTTTTTTAACTCGGCATAAATGCCGGAGCAAAAAAAATTGACAAGATTTTCGTTTTCACACACCCTGTTCAGAGCGGGATTGAATTGACAAAACGAATAGCTTTAATAGTAAAATAGAAAACATATTATAAGCAAATGAAAATCCTCGAAACACCCCGTGATGCAATGCAGGGATTAACTCGTTTTATTCCAACAGATAAAAAAGTGGAATTGATCAATGCTTTGCTGCAGGTTGGATTTGATATTTTGGATGTAGGGAGTTTTGTTTCACCAAAGGTAATTCCTCAATTTAAAGATATTGAAGTTATACTTGATAAGATCGATATATCAAACTCTGAATCAAAGCTTTTTGTTCTTGTTCCAAATGTTAAGGGTGGTGAAAAAGCTGCGAAGCATAATTCAATTTCTTATATCGGCTATCCTTTTTCAACTTCTGAAACCTTCCT
>JAIOTR010000265.1 GCA_021106665.1 Bacteroidales bacterium | reverse complement strand
GTAATTGCAATAACCTTTAGTCCTAACATTTTACGATGATTCAAAGCAAGCTGCTGAAAAGCTGCCAGTACATCTTCCACGAAAAATAACCTTTCATCTTGTTTCAAACCGGGATCATCAACAACCGCCAATTTTGCACCTTTCATAAGTGCATCTAAAGCAAAGTCATTTCCATTGAAAGACTCCCCTTTTAATGCAAAAAAAATAGAGTCATCAGGAATATTTCGTGAATCTGTGGATACCCGAGGGTATTTTATGTATGTTTCATATAACCTTTCAATTGTTGATTCCATAAAACAAAAATAAAAAAATAAACCCCATCCCTAAAACCGGAATGGGGTTTAAAATATCTTAATATTGTCTATTAATATCCATCATCACTTCCCACACGATCCATTGCGCATCTGAACCCAATAAAATCTGTCGCATGATTTTCATCAAGGAACCTTCTATTGGATGGCATCATCCAGTAAGAGTTATCCTTCCAGGAACCACCCTTATAAACTCTGGCATGATCGTTTATCATTGAAGTTTGAGAATAATCATACATAGTACTTGAATGCGAATCTTCATTTTGCCTTACCCATTCTTCACTATTGATTGTCGACTGGAAGTCCCCATCGAGATAGTTAATATTATCAGCTTTACGATAATTTCTTCTGTCAACAACATCTTCAACCGGAACTTCTTCGTACTGTATCCTTCCAAATTCATCCTTCTCCGCAATCAGACCTTCGGTATCCCTAACTTTTCTTTCAAATACATTTCCCCGGTAAGGATTTAAATCAGCCATATCCTCGTTAGAAAGAGGGCGATAAACATCCATAACCCATTCGCTAACGTTACCTGCCATATTGAAAAGGCCATAATCGTTAGGCCAGAAAGAACCAACCATTGCAGGTCCAATAGCGCCATCGTTTAGATCTCCGGCTACACCGGCGTAATCGCCACTACCTCTTTGATAATTGCCCATAAAACTGCCATAATACTGTTTGTCGTCGGTTCTAAGCACATGACTGTTCCATGGATAAACTCTTCGGTCAAGAACCCGCTCATACACAGTATTTCCTATAATCCCCAAAGCAGCAAATTCCCATTCCGCCTCAGTTGGAAGTCTGTAACGAGGTAATACAATACCATCTTCCATTCTTACTCTTCTTTCACCTGTACTGTTTGGATTTAAATCCTGAAGATTTCTATTCACCAAACCTTCATACTGGCCTGCCAAATATGATTCGGTATTAAAGTTATTTTCATTTAGCTGATCCGGATCCAAATCCAGGATTCCGCGCTGAACCAGGAGCATTTCATTTACCCTGTCAGTCCTCCAGGCACAATAATCACTGGCCTGAATCCAGCTTACCCCAACAACCGGATAATAATGATATGCCGGATGTCGGAGGTACAATTCAACCATAGGTTCATTGTAACCAAGCTTGTCGCGCCAAACAAGGGTGTCGGGCAGAGCTTTTTTGTAAACCTCCGGATAATCTGTACCAAATACCCTGTTCAACCAATATAGGTATTCAAGGTAATCAAGGTTTGAAACTTCTGTTTCATCCATATAAAAGGTCTTTACAGTAACTCTCCTGGATGCATTATCCCATTCAAATATGGGGTCATCATAATTTGCACCCATGGTATAAGTACCACCTTCTACCAAAATCAGACCAGGGCCTGTTAATTGACCTCTGTAATCTGCAACTTCAAATCCGCCGTTTTTCGGATTATTGTATTCCCATCCCGTTGTTGCGGATTGCTGCTTTGAACAGGATGAAAATAATCCTGCCGAAACAATGAATAAAACGAATGTTAAAAGACTGAAGTACTTCATTTTTTTAAAAATTTGATTGCAAACATAACTAAAATTCCGGACATTTTATTGCACCGGGTTTATTTCTTTTTTTATCACAATTCACCAATATAGCTAAAGACACTTCATGAGCTCCACCGGTTGCACCTTGAAGCTTAGATAATGTCAAATCATATGAGTAGCCCAATTTAAACCTTTTCTGTGTAAGACCAATAAGGAATATCGCTCCGTCTCCATTATCAATATCATACCTGTACCAAACCCCAGCCACTAAAGGACTTCTCTCAAAATAAACTCCAAAGTTAACTTGTCTTGCATTTTGTTGAAACTGAACCAAAACGTTTGGTGAAAAATAAAATTTAGTGCTTTCTGTAATGTAATCATTATTACTTAGGTTAAATCGAGCGCCTGCATGTAAAGTATATTTCCTGTACAGCTTATTTTCATCTGAATTGGCATAATAATTCAATTTTGGTTGGGCAAGATGATGTGCAGCAATTCCAACATAATATTTTTCTTTTATTCCTAGAACAAATCCTATTGCAAAATCAGGTACCCGAATTGTATTGTTTTCCAATGGAATCTCACCGGAACTTCCCGGATCAACAGTACCTGAAACCGGATCTATCATATCCTGATATATCAACTCTTCCCAATTTAATTTTTGCTGGTGGTAGGTTCCTTCAAAACCGGCATTCAACACACTGTTTTGTCCAATTTTTAAATGATAAGAATAAATACCACTTATTCTCATCGTGTTAATGACGTTGCCGCCTGCATTATCAGAAGTAAATATCAGGCCAACACCGCCTGACAAAGCTTTAACATAATGATCGGCTGATGCGCTGTATGTTATAAAATTATTTGAAAATGAAGGCCATTGATTTCTGTAATTAAATATCAATCTTGAACAATCGCCCGTACCTACTAATGCAGGATTCAAATATATTGGATTAGAATAAAACTGAGAAAAGGCTGGATCTTGCCCAAAACTTGTTTGAAAAATAAACAATAGCCCAAATAACAGCATTACCAACCTTTCAAACATGAAATTTGATTTCTTTTTACAGTGGATCAATATGTAAAAACATGTACGCAACTTGAATAATGTTGATTTATCTGCTCTTATAATAAAAACCTTATTATAACGTTAATTAACCTAATTTAGTTTCGCAAATAATTAATTTTAAACGTTTTATTTTCAATATATTGTATAATTAGATTTACGCGCCGGAAGATTATTTACTTTTATTATTTTTACAAAATTCAATATTGATAATTCTCACTGACTAATTATGAGAACAAGAAACGTCTTTATCCTATTGTTACTTTTTATCCCGGTCCTTACATTCTGCGAGGTTCAAAGGTATGAAAGAAATATTAGCTGGATTGGTATTCAGCAAATAAGTATAGCTGAAAATGAATTTATACACATGTTGAGATTTGAGGGATCGAAAAACAACTATGAAAATAATTTTTTGCCGGTTTATTATGAAATAATTCCATTGTTTGCTGCAAATGTTGATTTAGCCGTAAGCATTGTGAACGAAATCTATGAGCCAATACCTCGGGCAGAAATCTACATCATAGAAGGGGATGAAAAAATAAATAATAACATTGAAATCACCAGCGGTATTGCCTTTGACAGAAAAAAACCTTTCGCAACTGTTTCTTTTATTCCACTGCGAAAAAATGAGTTAACAGGATTTTATGAACGGCTCGTATTTTTTGAATTGGAGATCACAACCACAATTAATAATAAAACATCCGGTTTAAAAACTTTTAATTATAAAGAAAACTCGGTATTCGCAACAGGCAATTGGTATAAAATTGCTGTTAATAAAACAGGGATTCACAAGATATCATATCAGGAATTAAGCGATCTTGGTGTTAATGTAAATAACATTGATCCGAGAAACATCAGGCTTTACGGTTATGGTGGCGGCATGCTTCCTGAAGATATTAACGAATTCAGGTACGACGATCTGCCGGAAAATGCCATTTATGTAAAAGGAGAAAGTGATGGCAGTTTTGATTCGGGTGATTATGTATTATTCTATGGTGAACCTCCTGATGTTTGGAGTTTTGATGGCATAATGCATAAAAAGATCCATCTCTATTCCGACTATACTTATTATTATATCACAACTGACCTCGGTGAAGGAAAACGTATTCAAACCCAACCATCTTCAAGTCTTAATCCTACTTTTAGTTCCAATAAATTCAATGACGGTTATCATTATGAACTTGAAGAAACCAACCTGATTGGGACGGGAAGAATATGGTACGGTGAAACCTTTGACCTTTTCAATAATCTTATTATAGAAATTAATTTCCCTGACCTGGATTTGAACTCAAAGGTTTATTTGGCAGCCGATGTTGCAGCGAGATCAGATATAACCAGTTCTTTCAGCATTTCGGTAAATAATGTGAATAGATTAACCCTTCCCATTAGTGCAACTAACAGCTCAAACATCAATTCCGATTATGCGAAAACAAGGTTTGACTCCACTTCCTTTTATGTAAACAGTTCGGATATGAGTGTTAAAGTGGTCTACAGTAAACCGTTATCCACTTCGGTTGGTTATTTGAATTATTTCAAACTTAATGTGATAAGAAATCTGAGTTTTAATGGAAGCCAGATGAATTTTCGCGACTTAAGAACAGCCACGCAGGAATATGTAACGGAATATACCCTTTCAAAAGCCAATTCTGATATTACCATATGGAATATTACTGATCCTGTAAACGTAAAAAAAATGGGAACCATAATTTCGGGAAGCACTTTGGATTTCCGTATCCAATCTGATAAACTGGAAGAATTTGTTGCTTTCGATGGATCGTCTTTTCACTCGCCAAATATTATTGGGTCTGTTGAAAACCAGAATTTGCACGGATTGGGTGAATATGAGATGATAATAGTTACCCACCCAAATTTCACCGATCAGGCTGTTCGATTGGCAAATCACCATATCAACTATGACGGGATGAGTGTAACAGTTACCGAATTGCAAGACATTTATAATGAATTTTCAAGTGGCTCACAAGATATTACAGCCATCAGGGATTATGTAAAAATGTTATACGATAAGGCCTCTGCAGGTATGGAACCTAAGTATTTGCTCCTGTTTGGCGATGGTTCGTACGACATGAAAGACAGGGAGGAAAACAATACAAACTTTATTCCCACATGGGAATCACCTGAGTCATTGAATCCAATAAGTTCAATCGTCAAAGACGATTTCTATGGTTTTCTTGATGGCGATAATATGGTTGATATTGGTATTGGAAGGTTTGTAGTTAGTACAGTTTCACAAGCAAGAAATGCCGTGGATAAAGTTATTCATTATGCTACAAATTCGGATGAGGTGATGGGTGATTGGAGAAATGTAATTTGCCTTATCGCTGATGATGAGGACAACAATTTACATTTTAATGATGCTGAAAGACATGCAACTAATATTGATACAACTACTTGTATTATAAACATAGATAAGATATATCTGGATGCATATGAACAGGTTTCGAGCCCCAGTGGCGAAAAATATCCAAAGGTAACTGAAGACATCAACAACCGTGTTGAGAGAGGCGCTTTGTTTGTTAACTATATAGGTCATGGGGGTGAATTAGGCCTGGCACATGAGCGAATATTAAAAATTGCTGATATTAACAGCTGGAACAATTATGACAACATGCCGGTATTTATAACAGCAACATGCGAATTCAGCCGGTTCGACGATCCGAAGCGTACATCAGCAGGTGAATATGTATTCCTGAATCCAAATGGAGGCGGCATCTCGCTTTTTACAACATCAAGGGCAACGTATGCCGGTGCTAATTATAAGATCAATAAAAACTTTTATAATTTTGCTTTACAAGAAATAGATGGTGAGCATTTAAGAATGGGAGATGTTATTCGTTTGGCAAAAAATGCAAGTGGTAATGACCAAAACACAAATAAATTCGTCCTCCTCGGCGATCCGGCCCTGGAATTTGCTTTTCCAAAACAGGTGGTCATTACGACAAAAATCAACGATATCTCAATACTTGAAAATTTTGATACTATCAAAGCATTGTCAGAAGTTTCGATATCAGGAGAAATGCAGGACTACCTCGGCAATAAACTGGTAAATTTCAACGGAGTACTATATCCAACCGTATTTGACAAGCCAACCAGATACACGACATTGGGAAATGATCCGAGTAGTAACCAGGCTACGTTCTATATTCAGAAAAATCCGCTTTATAAAGGCAAAGCCAGTATTAAAAATGGCGAATGGAGTTTTACTTTCATCGTTCCTAAAGATATTGCCTACGAATACGGGTTCGGGAAATTAAGCTACTATGCGAAAAATGATGAAGAGGATGCAGCCGGATGTTTTATGGATATAATTGTCGGGGGGTATTCTGAGAATTCAGGAATTGATATGGACGGTCCCGACATAGAATTATACATGTGTGATGAATTCTTCAAAGAAGGAGGGGTAACTGATGAAAATCCTGATATGCTGGCCTTTATTGAAGATGAAAGCGGAATCAATACTGTAGGATCCGGGATTGGTCACAACATCGTGGCTACATTAGATGGAGCACATGACTATATATTGAATGACTATTATGAATCAGACCTTGATAATTACCGAAAAGGAACAATCAGGTATCCGTTTTACAATTTGAGTGATGGCAAACATACATTGTCGCTAAAAATATGGGATATTCACAATAATCCTTCAACAGTGGAAATCAGTTTTGTTGTTAATGGAGAAACTGAAGGTTTTAACTATCCAAATCCTTTTAATGCCTTTACACAATTTAAATTCGAACATACATACTGCGAAGAAACACTTGACGTGGATATCCGCATTTATGCACTAACAGGTCAATTGGTCAAGACAATCAGGGAGCAATACGCTTCCGACTGTTATGTATATATTTCCGAACCCTGGGATGGAACAAATGATGGGGGTGGCAAGTTAGCGGGAGGAATTTACATTTATAGGATATTTGTAAGCAATGCGAATGGAGAGTCGCTGTTAAATTTGTCGAATAAGCTAATTATTATTGATTAAGCCCTCAGTTAGTTTTTAACATACTTTCACATTTTTATTAGTAAATAGAAAGTGGCTTTGAATTGCACCCAGTGGGCGCTTTTATTATTAAACGAAAGAATTGGAATGGTGGAATGGTGGAAGAATGGAATGATTCCATTACCCCAATATTCCATTATTCCAGGTATTACTATCATGTATAACAAACAAGGAACATAATCACCATCAAAGAAGGTGGTTTTCTAAATGAAATAAATAATACGCAACGTTTCATCATACAATGACGTCTTAATATCATTATATTTGAGCATAAATTTGAGAAAAATTAATGAATAGAATTTTTTACTTCTTCGTAATCTTTTTTTGTAGTTGGTCCATAACCGGTTTTGGACAATCCCATTTGCTGGAAGGGACATTAAATTGGAAAGGATTATTTAGTGAAAATAATGAACATGGCAGCCGGGAATATTTGTATTTTGAGGATGCTTTTGCAGATGCTGCTACCAATTTACCGCTGTATACCGTTTCTTTTCCAATAAGCTCAAAAAATGTATCTCTTGAAGCTAATTTTGAAAACGCCGAATTTGAACCCTTTGATCAGGAAGAAAAGCAATACTTGGTTAATTCGGGATTTTCCGCTGATTCCATAGAAATTACGACTTCAGTATCAATCAGCCGCAAAATACCATCCGGCGTTGTTAATTTTATACCTATTAGATGGAATAAAACAAAAGGCCAGTTTGAAAAACTGGTTTCATTCAGCATAAATGTCACTACAAAATACAATCCTGATTTATCAAAATCATCTCGTAGGGTTTATGCTGAAAATTCCGTTTTAAGTTCCGGGGAGTGGTATAAAATTAAGGTTGGTGAATCGGGCATATACAAGATATCTTATAGCGATCTCCAGAGTTATGGCCTTGATCCGGCTTCCATTGATCCCAGGGACATACGTATCTATGGAAATTCTGACGGCATGTTGCCCGAAGCTAATATTTCATTCAGGCATGATGACCTGCAAGAGAATGCAATTGAAGTTACAGGTGAGGATGATGGTAATTTTGATCCTGATGACTACATTGTATTTTATGGTAAAAGCTCCCATATCTGGCATGATGTTTTGGGATTTTTTACCTATATTATCAATTATTATGAAAACTTCAATTATTATTATCTCACCACTTCTTTAGGTCCCGGCAAAAGGCTGGAAACCGAATCTTCATCAACATCTACTCCCAGCCATTACATCTCCACTTTCAATGATTATAGAGTGATTGAAGATGATGTAATCAATTTAATATCGTCAGGTAAGGAATGGTATGGTGATGAGTTTGGCGAAATTAACTCACGGAATTATGAATTTGAATTCCCGAATATCAATACTGAAGAAGATGTTGTAATAAAAATGGAAATCGCCAACCGGACTTTTATCAATGAGTTCATGGCTGTGAATGTGAACAATGACACTTACGATACAGTAGTTTTAACATCAGTAAATCCGAATTCTGTAAAATATGCCCGGAAGAAAAAGAAAACAGTAGTCTTTTCGGCTACAGGACCTGAAATAAACATAAATCTGGATTATCATCCTTCATCAACTTCTTCCAAAGCCTGGTTGGATTATATTATGGTCAACGCCATTTCAAACATTACGTTAACTGATGGCCAGCTATTGTTCAGAGACCTTTCTTCGTTGTTAGAAGGCGCTGTAACAAGATTTACCGTAGAAAATGCCAATGGCAATACACAAATTTGGGATGTAACCGATCCACTAAATACAAGGATAATTGAATCGGAAATAACAGAAGATCAACTGATAATAACTGTAAGGACTGATTCATTAAGAGAGTTCATTGCCTTTGACAGAAGCCGTTTTTTATCTCCCGAATTTGTTGGCTCCGTTGAAAATCAAAATCTGCATGGTGAAGGACCGTTTGATTATGTCATTGTAGTACATCCATTATTTGAAAATGCAGCTTACCAACTGGCCGGCATTCATGACTCGATCAACGATTTTTTGATTAAAGTAACTTCTCCCGAAGAAATTTACAATGAGTTCTCATCCAGCAAGCAAGACCCGACTGCCATTCGGGACTACATGAAAATGTTGTATGATAAATACGAAGGTCAGGAACCAAGATTTTTAACCCTTTTCGGGGATGGTTCCTTTGATCCGAAAGACAGGCATGAAAACAACTCTAATTATATTCCCACATTCCAAACAAAAGAATCATGGAATTCGGCAACCAGTTATGTGATTGATGATTATTTTGGGTATCTCGATGACGATGAGGGCAATGATGCTATCGGTGTATTAGATATCGGAATTGGCCGCTTACCTGTACAAACAAGTGAGGAAGCCCAAATAGCAATTGATAAAATAATAAGGTATCTAACTAAAGGCGAACCTTATTTTGGGCAATGGAGAACCAGAACCTGCATGATCGCTGATGATGAGGACGGCAATCTTCATTTGGACCAGGCTGACAGTTTATGCAAACTTATTCCTGATTATTACAACCAAAATAAAATTTACCTCGATTCGTATCATCAAATTTCAACACCGAATGGGCACCGATATCCCGATGTAACAAAAGCCATTAATAAACAAATGGAAGAAGGTGTGCTCATAATGAATTACGTAGGGCATGGTGGTAAATCAGGATGGGCGCATGAACGAATATTACAAACTTCGGATATACAGGGATGGCAGAATGAAATCAAACTCCCCCTGTTTATAACGGCAACATGTGAGTTCAGCCGGTTTGATGAACCTGAGCTTAATACAGGCGGAGAAATGGTTTTGTTAAATCCTAACGGAGGAGGTATTGCTTTGTTAACCACTACAAGGCTCGCTTATTCTCAATCTAATTTTTCACTTAACCTGCGTGTTTACAACAATGCCTTTAACAGGGTTGACGGGGAAATGCCGTATCTGGGCGACCTGATCCGATTGTCAAAACCTCCGGGCCAGCTTACAACAAGGAATTTTGTACTTCTCGGGGATCCTGCTTTAAAACTGGCTTACCCTGAGTATGAGGTCAACACCCTCGAAGTAAATGGAAATGGAATTACCTCTATCACCGATACATTAAATGCTCTGGAAAAAATTACTGTTTCAGGTGAAATAAATAACTATGATGGAAATTTAATTCAAAGTTTTAATGGGATGCTTTACGCCACCGTTTATGATAAACCATCATTGTACAACACCATAGGGAATGATGCCAACAGTCCACCAACTACCTTTCAGTGCCAGGATAAAATTATTTGGCATGGAAAAGCAACGGTCTCCAATGGCGGCTTTACATTTTCATTTATGGTACCCAGGGATATCGCCTTAAATTTCGGAAAAGGTAAAATAAGCTATTACGCAATCTCTGACAATACGGACGCCTTTGGGTATTTTGATAATTTTGTCATTGGCGGTATCAATGAAAATGCAGAGCCTGATACACAAGGGCCCGAAATAGAACTTTACCTGAATGATCTTTCATTTATTTCCGGCGATCAAACCCATGAAAGTCCTG
>JAIOTR010000255.1 GCA_021106665.1 Bacteroidales bacterium | reverse complement strand
TTGAAAAATTTCCAATCGTCCAAATTATAATAGGTTCTCATAATTCCAAAAACCACATGTACATTTCCGTTAATATCCAAAGCTAAATCAATTGATCCATCAACACAATAAAAAGTGTCGGTATAAAAAGTTGGAGTTATGAGATCGTATGGATGATCCCAAATAATCGTTTTTTCAAATGTTTGTCCGTAATTGGTTGACTTCATCAGGAAGAGGTCATGCTGGTAGGAGCCGACCGCAAAGGCAACAATGCTATCTTTTGGTTCGGCAAATGTATAGCAATCCCTTGTGAAGCCAGTATATTCAGTTGAATCCATCCCTGCCAATATATGGTTTAAAATGTCCCAGGTATTTCCGCCATCAGTTGACCTGGAATAGACCAAGGCTCCGTCTAATCCGTTATAAAAAGAACCACCATTTTGGTAAGGTCTTGTAAGTGATAGTAGATAAATATAATTGTGGTTTTCTCCACCAGTGACCATTGATGGAAAAATAACATTTTCATGCCCAACAGGCCCATGAAATATTGACTCTATCCAATCACCTGTACCTTTCAAAGTCCTTTTATTAAAATATAACCCTTCATCAGATGATGGATAATAAGACATGTGGGATACTATTAGTTCACTATTTTCACCTAATGGTGCATATGAAGGCCATCCACTGCGATCTGGTTCTATCCTTTCAATTGCCCAATTATTCCATTCAGTCCCATTAAAATAGTTATATCCAGTACCACAGTCTGGGTAATTAATAAAATCGTAACCAATTATATATGTTGCACCTATCGTTCCATCATCAAAACAATAGAGGCGGTTTTGCATGGTTGCATAAGTTTGCTTATCATAATATGTATCTCCAATGGAGTCCAACTCTGTGTTTAAAATGGAAACTGGTTGAACAGGCAATTGAGAATACAAACCTACCGCACAGCTTAACAAAGTTAAGAATAAAATGATCCTTTTCATGGGTTGAAAGATTTGTTAACTCCCATCCCGGCCCTCCCCCTCACTTTGGCAAGTTCACTTTGACAAGCTCAGTGTGACCAGGGGCTGGGGAGGGGGTCATTCAACTATCATTTTTTTTGTTATAGATTTTTCTCCGGCAGTTATTTTATAAAAATAAACTCCTGAAGTAAATAGGTTTGCATCAATAGTTAAGGTATTAATACCTGGCATGGCTCCCAACAATTCCATGCTGTAAATCCTCTGGCCTGCCAGATTTATAACCTCCAGATTAAGATCAGAAATCTGATTCAATTTTACTTTTATTTCAGAAATAGAGCTAAATGGATTTGGAAAGTTCTGGCTGACATCAAAGTTTAACATTTCAGATTCTTCAGTTCCGGTGATAAGAAAATCTGCCTTTTCTGCCTTTATGAACATCGTTTTGTTGTCAACATATGGATGCTGTGCCCCCCATGTTGCTGTACCAGGTTCAGTATCCGTTTGATATACGAGGTAAATATTTTCATCCGATTTTGGTGCGCAGGAAGGATATACACATTCATCGAAAATGTGAATCAGATCTGATGTCAGATCAGTAAAATGATACCATGAAACTCCCCCGTCATCGGAAGCTCTGGCCCACAAATGCCGGTAATTCTTAGTTCCATTATCATAAGTTTCAGTAACGGATGAATATACCATAAACAACCTGTTCATATCATCAAGGATAAGTTGGGGCATACTCGACAAACCTATGTAATAAAATCCCATTTCACCAGTAAAATCCAGCTGACCATTCCCGTTTACGTCTTGTGACCATCCGATCAGGTTATAATCTTCTTCCAATTCGGATCCGGGATCACCATAAGGGCTGAGTGCATTTACATCATTTGAAAATCCTGACATATTCTCATTCCAATAGGCTATCCCATCAACAAACGGAAACCAATATGTTCCAACATCATCTGCCAGTGC
This sequence comes from Bacteroidales bacterium, assembly GCA_021106665.1. Classification (GTDB taxonomy): domain Bacteria; phylum Bacteroidota; class Bacteroidia; order Bacteroidales; family JAADJA01; genus JAADJA01. Next base: position 623 of record JAIOTR010000255.1, on the reverse strand, counting down.
CCGGTTTATCCCAAAGACAACATGCACCGTTCCATCATCATCAATGACGAGGTGATGGGAGCCGTCGGCACAATAAAAAGTGTCGGTTTGTGTTCCTAACTGCCAAAAGGGATATGGGTGTTCCCAGATAATTGTTTTGTCAAATGTTTCCCCGCCGTTTTCCGATTTCATCAGGAAAAGATCATACCACGATCCTCCGACAGCAAAAGCAACGATATCATCTTTTGGTTCTGCAAAAGCATAAGTGTCGCCCTCAAATCCTGTATATTCGTCGGATTCTAATCCTTCAAGAATTTCATTTTCAATGTTCCATGTGGTTCCTCCATCCACCGAAAGAGAATATAAAAGCGCTCCGTCCAGGCCCTGGTATAGAAATCCTCCATGGGATGTTGGTAGTGTCATGGTAAGCAAGTGAACCCTATTTCGATCAACACCACTGGTCATGACCCTGTTCCAAAGAATGTAGTCGTTGCCCGGGGGGCCGCCAAAAGTTGTGAATTCCCATGTGCCTGTACCTTTTTGAGTCCTGGTGGAAAAATAGAGACCAACTTCACTAACATGTGTTACGGATATTTCACCATTCGGACCCCAGGGTGCATAAGATGGACGATGGGTTTTTATGT
>JAIOTR010000279.1 GCA_021106665.1 Bacteroidales bacterium | reverse complement strand
GACCATTTGCCACTAATAAACCAACTGATTGTGGAACCAATGGTATTCTGCATTCCTGGTATGATGTTTCTTTTGGGACACCTATTGTTAGGTTCTTTTTATTCCTGTGTGTCTCAAGTATTTCTTCTTGGGGCATTAAATTTTCCGCCTTGGAAAACTTATAAAAGCCATTGTGTTCAGTATTCATGATATCTTTTTACTTCTTTTGCAGCCCTAAAATTAATAAACTATCGGGGAATTCACAAACTAAAAGATCAGAACACTGGAATACTGCAATTTAGAAATGAATTATTCTGTAATTATTTGAATTATCTACCTCGATATGAATTTTCACTGTTTCTTCAGGTAGCAGGTTGGGAATTTTCTCAGGCCACTCAATAAAGCAATAGGAATCATTGTAAAAATAATCTTCGTACCCAATATCAAATGCTTCCGTTTCAGATTTCAACCTGTAAAAATCAAAATGGTAAATATCACCTGAACTTTTTGATTGATATATATTGATAATAGCAAAAGTTGGGCTGTTTACAGTATCAATAACCCCAAGTTCATCGCATAAGAATTTGATCAAAGTTGTTTTCCCTGCTCCCAATTCTCCATAAAAAGCAAAAATCTTTTTATTATTGAATCTTTCAAGAATCTTTTCAGCAACCACATGTAAGTCCTCAACCTTCTGACAAACGATAGTGTTACTATTGTTTTCAACCTTCTTTTCTACAGGATCACTCATAATACTTTAAATCCATTAATTTCATTCGAAGATTTAACCGGTTTAAAATTATACCCGCTCCACTACTTGGCCTTAAGTTCAATATATGGGATCATCATTTCCTCCATAGAAATTCCTCCATGCTGAAAAGTATCCCTGTAGTAATTAACATAATAATTGTAATTATTCGGATATGCGAAGAAATCATTCTTTTTGCAGAATATGTAAGAGGAACTGACATTGAGCTTTGGCAGGTAAATATCATAAGGGTCCCTTACCTCGTAAACCTCTTTTCGCTTATACTGTAATGCCCTTCCAGTCTTATACCTGAGATTGGTATTTGTATTTCTGTCACCAAGCACTTTAACCGGATCAGCAACCTTAACAGAGCCGTGGTCGGTTGTTATTACTAAATTCGCACCTTTTTCTCCGATAAAATCAATGATCTCTTTAAGAGCAGAATGCTCAAACCATGATAAAGTTAAAGAGCGATAGGCTGATTCATCATCAGCCAGTTCTCTTATGATCTCCATTTCGGTGCGGGCATGTGAAAGCATATCCACAAAATTATAAACTATGACATTCAGATCATTCCTCATAAGATTAGGCAGATTATCAAGCAATTTTCTGCCCACACCTAAATTCAGGACTTTGGTATAGCTGGTCTTTAAATTTTTCCCATATCGTTTAAGGTATTCACCAAATAATTGATTCTCAAATTGATTCTTTGTCCCTTCTTCATCCTCACCAATCCAGTATTGCGGGTATTTTCGTTCGATTTCAGCAGGCATTAATCCCGAGAACATTGCATTTCGGGCGTATTGGGTCACAGTCGGTAAAATACTGAAGAATATATTATCGCTCTGAATTCTGTACTTTTCCTCAATAATAGGCTGAATTACTTTCCACTGGTCGTATCTCAAATTATCAATGAGAATCAGAAATGTAGTCTTTGGTGAATCCAGTTTTGGAAATAGTTTTTCTTTTAACAAAGTATGTGATAAGAGAGGAATATCCTTGACTTTACCATTGATCCAATCATAATAGTTATTCTCAATAAACTTTGCAAAAACCTGGTTAGCCTCAAGTTTTTGCATATTTAATATTTCCTTAATACTCGCATCGGACGATTTTTCCAGGTCAAGCTCCCAGCGAATCAATCGCTTATAAACATCTATCCATTCATTATGATCGAGTCTGCCTGAAATTCTCATTCCCAGCCGGCTAAATGCCTGTTGATATTGAGAGGTAGTTTTTTCGCTGACCAGTTTTTTATTTTCGAGGTTTTTCTTCAAGCTGAGTAAAATCTGATTCGGATTAACAGGTTTGATCAGATAATCGGCAATGTTGGAGCCAATAGCTTCCTCCATAATCGTCTCTTCCTCACTCTTTGTTATCATTACTACCGGCAAATTCGGAAAGTCGGTTTTCATTTGCTCAAGTGTTTCTATACCTGAAAGGCCAGGCATTTGCTCATCGAGAAAAACAATATCATAAGGCTGGTTGGCTACCATCTCCAATGCCTCTGCCCCATTATTGGTAGTGTCAACAATATACCCTTTCTGCTCCAAAAAAATGATGTGGGGTTTGAGAAGATCAATTTCATCATCAACCCATAATATTCTTTCTTTATCCATAAAATTTTATACTTAGTGTTAGTGAAATACAATCCGGTGTGTGGATAAATTTCAGTGTTTTACAAAAAATTAAATTTAGAATGTAAAATTACTCCATATAAAGGTATAAAAAACGATTGGAAAAAATATTAAGATTATTTAACATGGGTGTTAAACCATCCGACATCTAATAAATGTAAAAATTCTTTATTTATTGTGTGACAAACCAAGTATTC
>JAIOTR010000536.1 GCA_021106665.1 Bacteroidales bacterium | reverse complement strand
CTTTAAACTCATAAAGTGAAACGATTTATCAAATGTTTAACAACAAATGGACTTTCTAAAACCAGGAAATTTTTATTGTTAAGATAAAAGGCCTAAAATCCTGCAAAGCAGTCCTTCGGACAAAGCCATAAAATCTACGACCTGTAAGGTTTGCCTTTACAATATTATACCAATTGTTTTTCAAAATGAGCTGAAAGACATTTTGAAAATTACAATGGTAAATGCCAATATATATTTGAAGTGGCTTTAGGAGTGTAGCAAATTAAAGGCACATTTCAAATAATAATCGGTATTACTGATTCAGCCTTACAGGTCATATAACCTCATTTTCCAAATAACCATTAACAAATTTACCGATCAAGCCACTTTTTAAATTTTCTGACTTTCTCGCGCGCAACGATCACATCATGATCATCAGATTGTTTTAATTCAATTTTTAAGCGGCTATTAGAATAGGTAATAATATCCTCAATGGAATCTATTGTTATAATGTACTTTCTGTTAATCCGGAAAAACATTTCCGGATCAATTAGATTTTCAATTTGTTCCAAAGAATAATCGATCACATAATTATGGTCATCGGCTGTATGAAGGAAGGTGGCTTTTTCAAGGCTATAGAAATACAGGATATTTTCAACCGGAACCGAACGGATATGTTCACCAACCTTGATGACAAACCGTTGCTTATAATTATTCGAAAGATGATTTAAAACTTTGTCGAATAACTCTTGCTGTGATTGTATATCTGATCTATTACTGAAATTGCGTTTAAACTTATCAATAGCCTTTGTTATGTCATCCAAATCAAAGGGTTTTAATAAATAGCCAATGCTGTTTACCTTAAACGCCCTGATGGCATATTCATTAAAAGCAGTGGTAAAGATCACAGGGCAACCGACAAGTGTATTGTCAAAAATCTCAAAGCTGAGGCCATCGGACAATTGTATATCAAAAAAGGCGAGGTCAACAGAATGTTCCTCATTGAACCATTCTACACTTTTTTTTACGGATTCAAATTTTGCGATGACTTCAATTGCCGGGTCATACTGTAAGATTAAATCGTTTAAGCGCTCGGCAGCCAATGGCTCATCTTCCACAATAACTACCTTCATGCTGATTTTGATTTAATGATGGGTATCTTAACGATAAACTCCTTTTCATTTTCTTCTGTCATGAATTCTTTATCTGAAATAAATTCATATCGTTTCTTCAAATTATCAAGGCCGATACCTGCAGAATCTTTAACCGTAGTTTTTCGTTGCAGGTTGTTCTTTATGATAATATATTCTGTGTTCAGCGAAATCTGAATGCTTAAAGGGTTTTCAATTGATACGATATTATGTTTAATAGCGTTTTCAATAAGCATCTGGATTGACATAGGAATTACATATTGACCGGAACTATTCTGCACTTCTACATTTATATCAAGGCTTTGTCCATGCCTGATCTTCTGCAAATAAACATAATTTTTAACAAAATCCAGTTCTGTAGAAAGATCAACCACCTCCGAATCCTTATGCTCAAGCACGTACCGATAAACTTCTGACAACTCCTTGATAAAATGCACTGCCTGATTCTGATCTTTATAAACCAGGGTTGATAAAGTATTCAGACTATTGAACAGGAAATGCGGATTCACCTGGTTGCTGAGGGCCTGGTACTGATATGCAAGGCTTTCCTTTTTTAATCTTTCTTCATTTACGGCAGCTTCGCGCCAGGACTTGAAGAAACTTATAGAAAGAAGGATTGAAACAATAACAATAGTTACGACAAATTCAATGATAAAAATTGATAAACCATTAGTAAAAAGAAAACTAATGTCTTCTCCAATAAACAGAACCCACCAAAAGTAATTAACTACTATAATGGCCAGGGAGGTGTAAATAAAAAGTCCGGTGAGATTCCAGCGCAATGCCTTTACGGGTTCTTTTTGGTCATCAACATATTTGCTGATAAGGTAGCCAACTAACTGATTCCCTTTCCATAAAAAGCCACCTATTATTAGCGAATAAAAGGAGTTCCAATGCAGGTGTTTAAGAAAAATACTAAAGTCGGGGCTAAAATAAATAGTTACAACATCGCCAATTATAACAACCAATAACAGGTCCCTGAGATGCCCTAAAATTGCCCTTGTTCTGTTTTTATTTTTCACAATAAAAGTTTATTCGAGGTTGCGGCAATTTCTGTTGTATAGTTCCTGGTTCTCCTCACCTCCCCAAGTTGGTGACAACACATGATCTGGTACTTCCTTGTCGAATTTCCCCATTGCCTCTTTTAAAATCGGACAGGCTGCTACTGCGCCACCTCCCATTGATTCAGGTGTGTGCAGGATATTCATCCCTAAAAGGTAATATGCCCTTGGGTTGTCAGGATTAAATTCCTTTGCCTTATTAAATGCATTCGTGGCTTTAATTGAGAATTCCTGTCCGCGGGTTGCAGGATCTATTTGCAATTTTCCCTGGTAAAGCAATCCCTGCAACACAAACAACTCAGATTCCTCGGGGTAGATTACGATGGCTTTGTTTATCAGCTCCTGAGCTTTGTCGAGGTAGCCATCTTTCTTATCTCCGACTTTTTCAATAAAACTCATGTTTATTTGGCAAAATGCAGCATAGTACAAAGGATGCCATTGATCAGTCTGGGCATTGGCTATGCTTTCAAAATTATCGGACAAACTCTGAAAATCGCCTATGGTACGGGCCATCCTAAACGACTTTTTCTGTTTCACCATCACCATCATATAATCCTGATTGTACTGGGCAAAGGCTGAAGCAGAAATTAAAAATATAAAAATAATTGTTACAGATTTTTTCATTTTTTCAATATTACAGTAAACCTAAAATTCCCACCAAAATTATTCCAAAAAAAGTACAATTCCATAATTATCAAAAACTTGTTGAAAAGAAAAAGTTTAATTCACATATAAATCGATGCAAAAGTTTGACTTATTAGTCCTGCAAAAAATTAATACTTACTGAATTGTCGGATTCTCAGGAAGAGCTGTTAAACCTTAAAACCAAGATATAAAATGAACATCATTCTGGACTCTGTTCTGAATGATGGTAGTAAGGTGGTTTTGCAAAGGTTTAAATAAATATTTTATCAGTTATGGTTGATTATCAAAACCAAAATACTATTTTTACTTTTCCAAAATTCTTATATGGAAGCCGAATACATCTGCGTTTATTTATGTTTCACCAAAAATTTAATCCTATGATTTCCCAAAAAAGCTTAAGCTCAAAGTTAAATTTGTTTTGG
>JAIOTR010000320.1 GCA_021106665.1 Bacteroidales bacterium | reverse complement strand
GTGTAACTCAGTGCTTCTTAGTGTAGCTCTGTGTTATAGCTATTACACAAAGTTTCCACAGAGTTTCTCAAAGAGAATTTCGAATTTCAATTAAACCATTGAATTTTATTATTTTACATTTATTGTGGTTTATTTAGTTGGTTAGAATTGAACAGCCCTGATAAATAGTAAGGTTTATTAAATTGCGTTAAAAACTTTCCTGTTTATTTTTCATCAGTTGTTAACAACCCTGCCGATTCAGTTTCCGTTTATTTAATTTTGAACCCAAAAATTGGTTGTTGTGGATTAGTTCCTTTAAATCAGCAAGTTAAATTAAAAATTCAAGAGGTTTAAGCAGGATGAAAATTGTTGCCGATGATAAAATTCCCTTTTTAAAAGGCATACTGGAACATTATGCTGAAGTGAAATATCTGGCTGGTGATCAAATTGCGAAATCCGATATCCATGATGCAGATGCCCTTTTAACCCGCTCTATAACACAATGCAATGAGGACTTATTGGCAAATACTTCCGTTAAGTTTGTTGCATCCGCAACGATAGGTGATGATCATATTGATAAAGATTTTTGTAAAAAAAGTAATATCACATGGACCACTGCCAAAGGATGCAATGCCGTTGCTGTTGAACAATATTTCACAGCAGGGTTATTGGCACTATCTGATAAACATCAAATAGATTTATCAAGAAAAATAATTGGGATTATTGGTGTTGGAAACATTGGTAAAAGAGTTCAGAAGGTTAGTGGATTACTTGGCTTAAAGGTTTTAATTAATGATCCGCCAAGAGAAAGAGTTGAAGGCTCTGAAGGATTTTCGACATTAAAAGAAATACAAGAAAATGCAGATGTCATTACACTACATACACCCCTGATTTTTGGAGATGAGGATAAAACTTTTCATCTGGTTGATCAAACATTTTTTAATGAATTAAAAAAGCCGGTAATTTTCATCAATACTTCAAGGGGGGCAGTTGTAGATTCGTTTTTTTTAAAAGATGCAATAAATGAAGGTAAAGTAAAACATACTTTAATAGATGTTTGGGAAGGAGAACCGAATGTTGATGAAGAACTGTTAGAATTGGTTGATATTGCTACTCCTCATATTGCGGGCTATTCTATAAATGGTAAAATCATGGGATCAACGATGACCATTCAAGCACTTAGCGAATTTTTCGACCTGGGAATTGAAAACTGTACTTCTAAATATTTGAAGAATCAAAAATATGATACTGTTAGAATTGATTGTGATCATAAATCAGATCAGCAAATTCTCACAGAAATCCTGGCTAAGTGTTATGATATATTTAAAGACGACAGTAGTCTCCGCAAGGATCCGGGAAATTTTGAAATCTTGAGAAAGGACTACAATTTTAGAGGTGAATTTAATGACTATGAGGTTATCTTGAAAAATGCTTCGCAAGAAACAATTGAAAGAGTAAAACAATTTGGATTTATATAATAAATTGAACTTTTAAATCATGGACAAAACAATTGTAAAAAAGGCCGCAGACAATATCCGTATTTTATCACTCGCCATGGTAGAAAAAGCTAAATCAGGACATCCTGGTGGAGCTATGGGCGCTGCTGATTTTATAAATATTTTATATTCAGAATTTTTAAATTTCGATCCGGATGATATGGCATGGCCTTTTCGCGATCGTTTTTTCCTTGACCCCGGACATATGTCCCCGATGCTATACTCAATTCTTGCTTTAGTAGGAACATATTCAATTGATGATCTTGAAAATTTTCGTCAATGGCAGAGCCCAACACCCGGGCATCCCGAACTTGATATTAAAAGAGGAATTGAAAACACATCCGGCCCATTGGGTCAGGGACATACAATGGCAGTAGGGGCAGCAATAGCGGAAAGGTTTTTGGCCACCCGTTTTGGAGATTGGATGTCACATAAAACATATACCTTTATTTCTGATGGTGGAATCCAGGAAGAAATATCACAGGGTGCCGGCCGTATTGCAGGTTATTTGGGACTCAGCAATTTGATCATGTTTTTTGATTCAAACGATATTCAGTTATCTACGAAAGTTGATGAAGTCACAGTTGAGGATACAGCTAAAAAATATGAAGCTTGGGGTTGGAGAGTAGTAACAATCAATGGAAATGATCCTGATGAAATAAGAGGAGCTTTGATAAAAGCAAATGAAGAGAAGAAAAAACCATTCCTGATCATTGGTAAAACCATAATGGGAAAAGGATGCCGCACTGAAAATGGGGAAAGTTTTGAATATGAGGTTTCAACTCATGGACAACCTATCAGTAAAGCCGGAGCTTTGGTTGAAAAAACCATATTGAATCTGGGTGGTGATCATGAGGATCCTTTCGCCATTTTTCCCGAGGTTAAAGAAATATTTAAAGAAGCCTTAGAAACTAAAAGAAAAGAGGTAGCAAGGAAAAAGGCATTGTACGAAAATTGGCGAAATGAGAATCAGGATTTAGCTAAAAAGCTGGATAAAATATTACAAGGAGAAATTCCAAATATTGATTATAAGAATATTCCCATTAAACCAAATAGTGCAACACGGGCTGTATCGGGAGCTGTTCTCGGCGAATTTTCTGCTTCAGTTGAAAATATGGTAGTTATTTCTGCTGATCTTTCAAACAGTGATAAAACTGAGGGATTTCTGAAAAATTCCAAGCCGTTTTCAACCGGTGATTTCTCAGGCGCTTTTCTTCATGCAGGTGTTTCGGAATTGACCATGGCATCCATTGCCAATGGTTTGGCTCTGCATAATATTATTCCTGTTTGTGGAACTTTCTTTGTCTTTTCCGATTACATGAAACCTGCTTTTCGTATGTCTGCATTAATGCGATTGCCGGTAAAATATGTCTGGACGCATGATTCTTTCAGGGTTGGAGAGGACGGCCCTACGCATCAACCTGTTGAGCATGAAGCTCAGTTACGACTGATGGAGAAATTAAAAAACAAGAAAGGAGAAAACAGTATGTTGGTTTTAAGACCGGCAGATGGAAATGAAACCCTTGTAGCCTGGAAAATGGCAATGGAAAATATTTCTACTCCAACAGGATTGATACTATCCCGGCAAAATATAAATGATTTGCCTTCAAAAAAGGATAGATATGTTGATGCTTGTCAAGCACGAAGAGGCGCATATATTGTTCAGCAAGACGAAGGAGAAATAGATCTTGTCCTTGTGGCCAGTGGCTCTGAAGTTTCAACTATAATTGAAGGTGCAGATATTTTGAGGAAAGAAAATAAATTGAGGATTCAAGTAGTTTCAGTAATATCTGAAGGAATATTTAGAACGCAAAGTAGAGATTATCAATCAAGTATTATTCCTGATGATAAACCGGTATTTGCATTAACCGCCGGACTGCCCATAACAATGATCGAATTGGTTGGACGTAAGGGAAAAGCAATCGGCCTTGACCACTTTGGTTCTTCTGCTCCATACCATGTATTGGACGAAAAATTTGGTTTTACTGCACAAAATGTATATGTTCAGGCCAAAGAGTATTTAAAGCATTTTTAATTGACCTGTTATATTCATCCTTCCCATCCCACACCAACCTGTAATCCCCAGCCGGAAAATGATTGTCGGCAATAGTGCAAATTCGGTTGCCATTCATGTCAATTACTTCAAGGGATACCTGGTATTCATTGGAAGTAGAAAAGCTTATAAACGTATTTGACTTAAACGGATTAGGAAAAACCCGTAACTTCGAACTCCGAACCTCAAACTTCGAACTCACAGTAGTGGTATCCTGCCACTCATACGCCCCCATATCAATCCTGCCTCCTGAGATACGTGGGTTACCGGCCAAATCGATTGAAGGGAGTGTAACAGTGTCTCCTTCCAACATATACAAAATGTATTTGCCCTCCTCTTCTTTAATGTAGGGATAATCCATACCTGCCTCGTACATGGGCACACCGGTATTGATGCAGGGGGATTCCGGCTGTAATTCATAATTAAACGGTTCTCCACCACCAACCCACCAAGGATCTTCATCACTGTTACCATCAAGCCAATTGAGGATATGAATGTTGTTCCAGTTCTGGATGTTTTCTTCTCCGCCTTTTACATTGGTGTTGGAAATGTTTATTGTTGCAATATCAGAAGTTGGAGTTCCATCACCGAGGAAAATTTCATAATCTTCAATTCCGTAAATGATGCTGTTGTAGAGGTTGATCTCTGCACCTTCTCCGGTAAAAACTTGTGCGCTGTTAACTGGGTTAGTTACATTGTTATTTCCGATTGTTGTGTTTATGACATCTACTTTGGCGTTTTGGGAACAGCTTAAACCGCAAACTCCTAAGTTTATTGTTCCTGGTTCTTTCGTAAGAGTGTTTTCTGTTATTTGAACATTTACCAAAGTGGCTTTAGTTGCATTTGGGTAAGAATAGGTTCCTGAAATACCAACAGAACCACCAAATCCTTCATCGATGGTTTCTGTCGGACCGTTATTTGCCACAATTGTATTAATAACTTTATAATACCTTTGTTCTTCCTGTGTATTACAAAGTACTAATGCATATCCTCCCGAATTATCAATGCATTTTGAATTCCTAAGAGTAATATTTGAAAAGTTGCTATAAAGACCAGAATAAAATTCACTTAAAACCTGTTCAAGGATAATATTTGAAAACACAAGGCTGTCGTTTCCGGCAATATTAAAACCGCCATTACCAGAAATAACAGCCTGGCTATCAGTCCCACGGCGAAAAGTAATATTCTCAATTGAAACCGATTTGGTAAACAGGTAACTGCTTAATAAAGGATAAACATATTCCGCATCTAAAATGGTGTTCTCAACGTTTTCACCTATAATTGATACATAACTTCTTGTTGTTACAGGAAAAATCTCATTGTTGGTTGAAGGTGCATACAATCCGGTTGCAAGATATATACTTTTAGGATTATTGGTGTCAGGCAATATTTTTTTTATAGCATAGCTTAAATTTTTTAATGGCTCCTCCGAATTTAATCCGGTGTTAGTATTATCACCTAAAGGGCTAACATAAAGATTGGCATTTACCTGTTCAATTTTGCCATGATTGATCTGCCATGTGATATCATTTACTGGGTAACCTAAAGTATTATACGAATAAAAGAAATGGTGATCAGGATAAAGCACAGTACCTGTATCGAGTATGATATTTATAGGAGGGCTACTTATTGATTTAGCAAAATCGGAACCTTCCAAACTTCCATAATTATGATATATAGAATTTTTATTATCTTCGTCGAAAAACAACTGTGTTTCGTAAACAATCAAAATGCCCCCTCCCCTGCGAAGAGAAATATTATCTTTTATTAAAGATCCTTTTAAATTTATTGTAGAATAAGTGGCATATATCCCTCCTCCGCTTTTGGCTATGTTTTCTTTTATAATACAATTTTCAATATTTGCAACACTTTCATAAACCATAATACCCCCTCCTCTTTTTAAAGTACCTGAATACCCTCCTGAGCCGTGTTGAATGGTAAATCCAATAATAGTGGCATATTGATTCGTACAATAACTAATTGTAACGCAACTCCATTCCATGTTGCCGTCAATTATGGTTGAATAAATATAACTTTCATTCTGTGTTGT
>JAIOTR010000246.1 GCA_021106665.1 Bacteroidales bacterium | reverse complement strand
TCAGAAAAACAGACCATTGCTGTAGCCGGAACACATGGTAAAACTACTGTTACCACACTCATTGCTCATTTATTAACGCAATCAAAAATTGGGTGCAGCGCTTTTTTGGGTGGGATATCCAAAAACTATGATGCTAATTTACTTACATCAGATTCATCTGACTGGATGGTGGTGGAGGCTGACGAATATGACAGATCGTTTTTAAATCTTTATCCAAAAATTGGTATCATTACCTCCCTGGATGCTGACCACCTCGACATTTACGGGGATTTTGAAAATCTAAAATCCTCATTCAGGCAGTTTGCTGAACAAATAAAGAATGACGGTTTATTGATTATCAAAAAAAGAATTGAACTAAATCCTGATCAATCTACCGGGCTTAAGATTTACAAATACTCCATCAATGAAAAGGCTGACTTTTATACAGAGAATATCAGACTGAAAGGTGATAAATATATTTTCGATTTGATCACCCCTGAAAATCAAATTTCAGGATTGGAATTAGGAATCCCGGGTTTGATCAACGTCGAAAACGCCGTTGCCGCCCTGGCTGCTGCATACTTAACCGGAGCAGAAGAGCATGAACTAAAATCAGCGCTTTCATTGTTTACAGGTATACATCGAAGATTTGATTACAAGATTAAAACAGAAGATCTGATTTACATTGATGATTATGCACATCATCCCGAAGAATTAAAAGGCATTATAAATTCAGTTAGGGAAATATATCCTGAAAAAACCATATTGGGAATTTTTCAGCCCCACTTGTATAGCCGTACAAGGGATTTCACTGATGAATTTGCAAAAAGTCTTGATCTTCTTGATGAAGTTATTTTGCTGCCTATTTATCCTGCAAGGGAAAAACCAATCGAAGGGGTAAATTCTGAATTGATCCTGAACAAAATATCAAAGCAAAAAAAGACATTGTGTTCAAAAGAAGAATTGATCCATAAAATAGCTGCTAAAAAATTTGATATTCTATTAACCTTGGGTGCTGGCGATATTGACCAGCTAGTTCAGCCCATTCAAAATTATTTTACTGAAACCCGGATAAAACAAAAAGTATGAAAAACATCATTAATATCACCATATGGTTTATTGTCATCGCCGGCATTTTTGTCCTTGTCGGATTTATTAATGTTGAACAAAAGAAAATAACCTGTAAAAGCCTCAACGTCACCATCGATTATGCAGGTGGAGATCAAATGTTATCTGTTGATGAAATCAAAAGTCAAATATATGTGGTTTATGATTCCCTGATTGGTAAACGGTTAACAGAAATAAATTTAGTAGAGGTCGAAGATATGATCAACGACATCCCCCTCGTTGCTAATGCTGAAGTATACACCAGTCTCACTGGAAAGATGAAGATTCATATTACGCAGCGATCGCCCATCCTTAGGATCATTAATTCGTCCAATCAAAGTTTTTATATCGACCAGACAGGTGTTGCTATGCCTGTCACTCCGGGATCGCCTTCAAGAGTGATGGTAGCAAGCGGAAATATCAAAATAAAATATTCTGACACACTCAACATTAACAACTCAGCAGAAAATTCATTGTTAAAAAACTTGTATACATTGTCTTCATACATTGATAATGATCCGTTTTTAAATGCCCAGGTCGAGCAAATTTATGTGACCAAAACACAGGAGTTTGAGCTTGTTCCAAAAGTTGGAAGACATTTGATAATATTCGGTGGAATCGAAGATATGGAAAATAAATTTGACAAGTTGATGGTTTTTTATCACCAGGGAATGAATAAAACAGGTTGGGATAAGTACAAAACGATCAATCTTAAGTTTGAAAATCAAGTGGTTTGTTCAAAATAATAAATCGGACTAATATAATAAATATGAAATCTTCAGAAATTATTGTCGGATTAGACATCGGAACGACAAAAATTGCTGCAATAGTCGGCAGAAAAAATGAGCATGACAAAATCGAAATTCTGGGACACGGCCGAACTGAATCAATAGGTGTAAAACGTGGTGTCGTGTCAAACATAGAAAATACGGTTAACTCAATAAGAACAGCTATTGAGGAGGCATCTCAGAAAGCCGGCATCATGATCAAATATGTAAATGTCGGAATTGCAGGACAGCATATCAAAAGTCTCCAGCATCGCGGAGGTATCATAAGAGAGGATTACGATGACGAAATCAGCAAAGAGGATGTGGAGACTTTACTGCATAACATGTACAATCTCAACATGAGTCCGGGTGAAGAAATTATTGATGTAATTCCCCAGGAATATATCATAGATGAGGAACAGGGAATAAAGGAACCGGTGGGGATGCTTGGCAACAGCCTTGAGGCAAATTTTCACATCATTATCGGACAAACCACAGCTGCCAAAAACATTTTTAAGTGCGTAACAAAAGCCAATCTCGAAGTGGTTGACCTCATCCTTGAACCAATTGCTTCTGCTGAAGCAGTATTAAGCGAAGAAGAAAAAGAGGCAGGAGTTGTTTTGGTTGATATTGGTGGAGGAACAACTGACATCGCCATTTTCCAGGATGGCATCATAAGGCATACCGCTGTTATTCCTTTTGGTGGTGATGTAATTACCGAGGATGTAAAGGAGGGTTGTACCATTATCAGAAAACATGCAGAAGAATTGAAGGTGAAATTCGGTTCATCTTTGGCAAGTGAGAACAGGGACGATGAAATTGTGGCCATTCCAGGTTTGAGAGGAAGGCCGCCAAAAGAGATCAGTTTAAAAAATCTGGTCAGTATCATCCAAGCAAGGATGGAAGAGATCATCGAACATATTTACTTTGAAATAAAAAATTCGGGGTACGAGAAAAAACTGATAGCCGGGATCGTGCTGACCGGAGGTGGCGCTCAGTTGAAACATCTGACACAGCTAACTGAATTCATCACCGGAATGGATACACGCATTGGTTATCCGAATGAATACCTGGCAAGCGATGTATCGGAAGAAATGGCCAGCCCAATGTATGCAACGGGTATTGGCCTTGTGATTGAGGGTATGGGCAGGTATTATAAAGAGACAGAGAAAACACTTGAAGATGATGAAGAATTTGTTGAAGAATCTGAAGAAGAACAAGAACCTGAGTATTCAGGAATGAAACCAACAAGTTTCCTGAAAAAAATCCAGGATTTCTTTGAAAAAGATGATGTTTAACTCTATTTATTTATCAGCATTTGAAGCGCTCAACAGGCTGATAATTTTCAGTAAAATAATTAACATTCATTTTGTTGAAAAAAAATAAACACTTTAAATAAAGCAGAGGCTATTAATAATATTTTTAAAACAAAAAAATGGATAACATGCTTAAATTCGATTTGCCTAAAAATCAGTCATCTATTATAAAAGTTATAGGCGTTGGAGGTGGAGGAAGCAATGCTGTTTCGCACATGTTCAAGCAAGGTATTACCGGTGTTGACTTTTTTATTTGCAACACAGATGCCCAGGCCATGGAAGCAAGCCCGGTACCTGTTAAGGTACAATTGGGGTCAAAAGGCCTTGGAGCCGGATCAATTCCGGAAATTGGTAAAGAATCTGCAATTGAAAATATAGAAGATATCAAGCAGATACTGGAAAAAAACACCAAAATGCTTTTCATTACCGCAGGAATGGGTGGCGGAACCGGAACGGGTGCAGCCCCTGTAATTGCACAAGCCGCTAAAGAGTTGGGCATTTTAACTGTTGGCATTGTATCCATTCCTTTTTCATTTGAAGGCAGAAAAAGAAAACTCCAGGCTGATGCAGGGATTGAAGAGCTTAGAAAGCAAGTTGACTCATTGCTGATTATTTGTAATGACAAACTCAGGGAAGTACATGGTGACCTTAAACTCTCAGAAGCTTTTCAGAAAGCCGATAACATCCTGACTGTTGCCGCTAAAGGCATTGCCGAAATTATTACGGTAACCGGATATATCAATGTTGATTTTGAGGATGTAAAAACCGTTATGAAAGAAAGTGGTACGGCCCTTATGGGATCCGCTACTGCCGAAGGCGAAAACAGGGCAATTAAAGCGGCCGAGGATGCCCTTACTTCACCCCTCCTGAATGATAATCAAATTATTGGAGCAGACAGTATCCTGCTTTATATTGCTTCAGGTGAAGAGGAGATTACCATGGATGAAGTTACTGAGATAACTGATTTTATTCAAAAAGAGTCTGGCCAAAATGCAGAGATCATTTGGGGAAACGGCATAGATGAATCGTTGGGAAATAAAATCAGTATTACGCTGATAGCTACCGGTTTTAGCTCTGAAGAAGGAACCGGACTGTATAAACAGGGCAGAAGAATTGTACATCCTTTAACTGAAGTCCCTCGTGAAGAAAATAAAACCAAACCCCGGATTACTGAGCCCATAACTAAAATCACACTGCTTTCTGCAAAGAAAGAGGAAGACCTGGAAAATAAAGAGGATAAAAAACCGGTAAGTACAAAAGCCGACACCACCGAAAAGCCTCAGGTAATGGAATTGCAGTTTAAAAGTCCGGAGCCATACAAGATAAAGGAAATAAAGCCGGTTGGGGCGGAGGAACAAAAGGAGGAAAACCCTATGCCTTCCAATCAGATTGAAATGGTAAAGAGTAGAATTATACCTGTAGGGATAGAACAGCAGGAAATTGAAAAAAAATCGCAGGAAAGAATTAAAAAACTCAAGGACCTGAGTGTAAAGCTGCGTACACCCAACGAAATTGAAGAATTAGAAAATACACCGGCCTACCTAAGGCGCAATGTTGAACTAAATGAGGTAAAGCATTCTTCCGAAACGCAGGTGTCGAGGTTTACTTTAGGTGAAGATGAAAATAAACAGCCCGAAATTAAACCCAATAATTCATTTCTGCACGATAAAGTGGATTGAATAGGTTAAATGTTAATTGTTATTAGTCATAAATTTTTAACAATTAACAGTTAACGCATAACAAATAACAAATGAGCCTCGAACAAACTATAAACAGCGACATAAAGGCGGCCAT
>JAIOTR010000057.1 GCA_021106665.1 Bacteroidales bacterium | reverse complement strand
CATAAAAAGAATTTTTAACAAAATTATTTAATTATTAATGAATATCAAATATTCCCAGGGGGCTAATTCCATTTCCTGGTTTTTTTCAAAAATCTTTTCGTCGCCATCAAAGGCATCAATATAATCGCCTAAGTAATCATTTCCAATCAAACTAAATGAAGTGGGCGCAGAAGAAAGATTTGCGATAGTAAAAACTTTGTTCTCATCTTTTTTCCTGATAAATGCGAAAACAGTACTGTCACTTGTAGTTTGTATTCTTATAAAATCACCTCCGAACTGTCCATTCCATAAAGCCTGATTATCTAACTTTAATTGATTCAGTGTTTTATAAAAGTCATTTAAAGGAGAATCAGGATTCCATACAATCGTGTCTTTCTCAAAAAACTCAAGTCGTTTATTAAGTCCTGTTTCCTGTCCGCTATAGATCAAGGGCATTCCGGGAAGCGTATAAGTCAGAACAGCCATTACATTGCCAGCCTCCCCCATTCTTTCTTCTATGGTACCATTCCATGAATTTTCATCGTGATTTGTAATAAAAGCCATGCGGTAGGCAGTTACGGGATATAATGTATCTTGCTTTTCAAAATAACTTTCTATATCGTTTACATTCTTTTTTTCTTTTGCTATACTATTTAATATATGATGTAGCTCCCAGGCATATGACATATTGAATGCATTGGTATGGTGATCAGGTTGTTCAGCTTCCGCTAACATGAATACAGGCTTAATTTTATCCAATTCCGTTTTTGCCTGTTCCCAGAATTCCGTTGGCACCATTCCTGCCACATCACACCTGTATCCATCAATATCTGCTTCGGTTACCCAATATTTTAATGCATCTATCATGGCTGTCCATAACTCTTTATTATCAAAATTCAAATCAGCTACATCCGACCAGTCAAAAGGTGAAACCATTTTTCCGGTGGAATCTGTTGTGTACCATTCAGGATGGTCATAAATCCATTGATTGTCCCATGCTGTGTGGTTTGCCACCCAGTCGAGTATCACTTTAAATCCCATTCCGTGCGCTTCAGATACAAGCGCTTTAAAATCCTCCAATGTGCCGTAATCAGGATTGACTGCTTTATAATCCTTAACCGCATAATAACTACCCAATGTTCCTTTCCTGTTCTTTTCACCTATCGGATAAATGGGCATAAACCATAAAATCTTAACTCCCAAATCTTTTAATCTCGGTAAATGTTCCTCGAATGCCTTAAATGTTCCCTTCTCTGTATATTGCCTGATATTTACCTCATAGATGTTAGCGTTTTTGCTCCACTCAGGATGGATGACATTACTGACCGGTTTGATACTCTTTTCAACATCTTTGACGCTTTGATTTTGGCATGACATTAAAAAGAACAAAGCAAATAATAAAAAAAATAATCCAAACCTGTAAACATAGGATTCAGGAATGTTTAGTGATCGTTTCATAAAATTGATTTAAATATTGATCCTCAAAATTAAAGAAGATTTCTAAGCTTGAAAATTTTTTTATCATTAAAATTTCTAAATTTGTCCGCACATAAAAAATTCATGAAGAAGTTTTTCCTTGAGATTGTAGTTTTCATTTGTGGAGCAGTTGTTATGGCTTTTGAGATCATTGGCTCCCGTATGTTGGGACCTTATGTAGGAACATCAATGGTTGTGTGGACAAGTATTATCGGTGTTATCTTATTAAGTCTCAGCCTTGGCTATTATTGGGGAGGAAGAATTGCTGATAAGCTGCCAAGAGCTGACATTCTTTCATTAATTATATTCATCTCAGCGCTCTTTATGATATTCTCAACTTTCTTAAAAGACGAAATACTTCAGTTATTAATAAGGTGGATAGACAATATTAAAGTTGTATCTGTTATAGCATCGCTGATTTTATTTACAGTACCTTCTGTCTTGCTGGGTATGGTTTCACCTTATGCCGCCCGCATCAAAATGAAATCCGTTGAAAAAAGCGGATCTACAGTTGGGAATCTATATGCAATTTCAACAGTTGGAAGTATCCTGGGCATTTTTATGGCCGGTTTTTATTTAATCCCCACTTTCAAAATCACCAATATCCTCCTTTTACTCTCAATCGTTCTTATTGCTGTTTCTTTATTTTTAAATAGGATACACCGCTTTTATTTTAAAAATCAAATTTCAAAATGAAAAGATTACTTACAGGGTTATTTGCACTTTCCCTTATTTTTATTCTAACTTATTGTCAACCGGAAAAAGAGCAACCGCCTTTAAAAATAGCCATTTCCAAAGCAGTTCCCATAGAGTCCTATAAGTATTATATACAGTGGTTGAAAAGCGCTGATTCAACGGTGATCTGTCTCGACATGTATCATCTTGGCATTGATTCAGCAATAAAAGTTTTAAGTAATTGTGATGGTTTGCTTTTAACAGGAGGAGAAGATGTGAATCCTGAATATTATGGACGGGAGTTCGATTCAATTAAATGTGATTTGCCCAATGATTTTCGTGATAGCCTTGACCTGCTACTGATTGAAAATGCTTTAAGGCATAACATCCCGGTAATGGGAATTTGCCGCGGTTTACAGATATTGAATGTATATTTCGGTGGAAGTCTCATATTTGATATCCCTTCTGATTTTGATACAACGGTAAAGCATCGATTTCCAGAATATAAAGCATCACAGCACGATGTAAGGATTATTAACGGTGCATTAATACAAGAAATTACCGGAGTTTCAAATGGAAACACAAACAGCAATCACCACCAGGGAATTGATAAACTGGCGCCATTATTAACAGGCAGTACTTATACAGAAGATGGTTTAGTGGAAGCTATAGAGCTGAAAGAAAAAGAAGGGAAACCATATGTACTTGGTGTACAATGGCATCCGGAAAGGATGGATTACGATAATCCTTTATCAGGTAAGTTGGCAAAAAGGTTATTAGAAGAATCTCGAATTTATTCGAATAAATAAATATATACTGATGAAAAATCTATTATTGATTATAACTCTTGCTGCAATTCTTGGTTGCAATAATCCGCAAAAAGAAAAAGAACCAAAAACTGATAAATCCATGAATATTAAAAAAGAAAAATTTGGAGAGGTTGAAGGAAAAGAAGTTAAGCTATTTACTTTGACCAACAATGCCGGTTTAACTGCAAAAATTACAAATTACGGTGGAATAGTTACATCATTACTTGTACCTGATAAAGATGGAAATTTTGATGATGTGGTTTTAGGATATGATGGTCTTGAGGGATATTTAGAAGAAACACCCTATTTTGGCGCTATTGTCGGAAGGTATGCCAATAGAATAGCAAGAGGTAAATTTACTTTGGATGAAAATGAATACAAGCTGGCGACAAATAACGGTCCTAATCATTTACATGGTGGGATCAAGGGGTTTGACAAAGTTGTGTGGGAGGCTGAGGAATTCATCAATGAAGATGGAGTTGGTATAAAATTGCATTACCTATCAAAAGATGGCGAAGAGGGTTATCCGGGTAATCTTAATGTTGACGTTAGTTATACTCTGACAAATAAAAACGAATTAAAAATTGAATACAAAGCAACTACTGATAAACCCACACCCATCAACTTAAGCCACCACAGCTATTTTAATCTTTCCGGAACTTCAGGAAGAGATATTCTTGACCAGAAACTTTGGATACATGCTGATAAATACACAGTTGTGGATGAAACCCTGATCCCAACCGGGGAACTACGGGATGTAACCGGACCCATGGATTTTAGGGAACCCACCACTGTCGGTGAGAGAATTGAAAAAGTCGAAGGTGGATACGATCATAATTATGTTTTGAACAATAATGGCAATTTTGGCAAGGTTGCTGAATTATCTGATCCAAAGACAGGCAGGGTAATGGAAGTTTATACATCAGAACCGGGAATGCAATTTTATTCGGGCAATTTCCTGGATGGAAGCATCAACGGCAAAAAAGGTATTGTTTACACAAAACATTTCGGACTGTGCCTTGAAACGCAGCATTTTCCTGATTCTCCGAATCAGCCTGGTTTTCCGAATACGATTTTGAAACCTGGGGAAGTGTTTGAATCTATTACGATTTATAAGTTTTACCTCAACCCCTAACCCCTTCTCCTCCAAGAGAGGAAACTGGAGGGTGAGGTGAACCTAATAAATCTCCGGTACAAAAGTCTGCTCCGAAATAGGAACCCTCACATATCCGGATATGTTTTGTCTTTCGGGTAATTTGATCTCTTCAGGAGGAATATATTCATAAGGGATCATTGAAAGTAAATGGGATATACAATTCAACCTTGCCCTTCTTTTGTCATCGGCATTCACAACATACCACGGAGATTGTTTGGTATCGGTATAACCGAACATTTCGTCCTTGGCTTTGGAATAGTCGTCCCACATGGTGTATGATTTTAAATCCACCTCACTGAATTTCCAGCGCTTTGTAGGGTCGGTCAACCTGGAACGGAATCTTTTTTCCTGCTCCGTATCACTAACCGAAAACCAGTATTTGATAAGGATAATCCCGGAACGGATTAGCATACGTTCAAAATTCGGGCAGGAGCGTAAAAACTCCCAGTATTCTTCATCGGTACAGAAATTCATTACCCTTTCAACAACCGGACGATTGTACCAGCTTCTGTCGAAAAGAACCATTTCACCGGACGCTGGAAGATGCGGTACATACCGCTGAAAATACCATTGTGTTCTTTCTCTTTCAGTTGGTTTTGCCAGAGCAGCAATACGGCAAATTCGGGGATTTAATTTTTCAGTGATCCTTTTTATGGTACCGCCTTTTCCGGCAGCATCCCTGCCTTCAAAAATAACAACTACTTTTAATTCCTTTTCCCTGACCCACTCCTGAAGCTTTACAAGCTCTACTTGCAAATCCTCAAGCTCCTTCAAGTATACCTTTTCTTCAATCTTGTTTTTCGATCCGTTACCGTTATTTTCTGACTTTTTATTATTTTTCATTTCATCCCTAAATTGCTGCAAAATTAAAAAATAAATGAGTATCTGTTATTATATAAAATTAGAAATCAGATGACATGTTTCTCGCAGATAACGCAGATAAACGCAGAAATATGTGTATTGATCGCTTCTTTTTAATTCTACGCAGTTCAGCGAAATCAGCGAGAACAATATATATTTCATTTAATCTTACTGAAGCCCATAAAAAATTATTTAAGATTAATCATTCAATTCTTTTAACACCATCCCCAATTTCAGTAATATAAAAATCCGCTCTTAACCCGGCTCTGATTTTATAGTTTTTACCAACCTCGTGCTTAAATGTTTCAATTTGATTCTCCTGTACAATATTAACCGTGCAGCCTCCAAAACCACCCCCGGTCATTCGTGAACCTAAAACACCTTCTGTTTTCATTGCCTCTTCAACTAATACATCTAATTCAGAACACGAAACTTCATAATCGGATTTTAATGAATTATGTGACTTTAACATAAGTTTTCCAAATAATTCAATATCTCCTTTTTTCAATGCTTCAACTCCATCAACTACGCGTTGATTTTCTGTTATTACATGTCGAGCGCGCTTTTT
>JAIOTR010000401.1 GCA_021106665.1 Bacteroidales bacterium | reverse complement strand
ATTAATCTGTGGTAAACCGAGAGCAAGGTTTTCTTTTACCCTTTTCTCTGCTATCTTCACATCGATGCCGGCATTTTTAATGTCATAATTATTTTCCAGGGCATATTGTTGAGCCTCTTTAAGTGAAAATGATTTTATCTCCTGGGCAATGGACCGCAAATTCAACAATTGCAACAAAATAAATCCGACTATTAATATCCTTTTGATCATGTGTTTTTATAAATTGAAGTTCAACTTTGTTTTTTGTTTTTCGAAATATTCGATCCCTTTTTCGTTGGCGATACCCCTGATATGATTTTCAAACATGACCTCAAATATTTTTTCAAATGAGTATTTTTTCATCGTTTCACCTAAGGTGGTATGAAAATCTTCTATGTTTTTAAAATACAATTGGGCAATAATATCCTTGTTAAGGTCCTGACGATACAATCCTTCTTTTATTCCCTGATCCATGTTTTTTCGAATGGAATTGGTTATCAATACTTTCCTGTCTGATGTTGATTTTTCAAAAACCTGAGGATAATATTTTCGCATTTCAAAACTTATAATAGGATTTATCTGAGTAAACAATTTTCCAGGTATTTTACTCATTTCAAGCAGTATGTCTATGGCGTTTAAATCAGTTTTTTCAAGATCTATAATTGCATTTATTATTTGTGAATGAATATAGTTGTTTATTTTCCGAAGTAAATCTGCTTTGTTTTCAACATATTTATAAAGTGTTTTTTTCGACATACCCATTTTTCGACATAAATCGTCCATAGATATATTCCGAATACCATTTTCGGTAAAAATATTAAAAGCACTATTTAATATGGATTGATATTTTGTATCATTATCCGTCATAACTATCAAGTATTCAGTTTGAAATAGGATTGTATTAAAAAATTGGGTTGCAAATGTAGATAAAAGAAACGAAGGAAACAAAAATAAAGTATTTCGTTTCCTAAAATTAATGATAAATTTTTATTTGATACTTATTTCGTAACAATGCCTAAGCTTTGTCTACCTCGAATTTTACAGATTTGATTTTCTCTTCGAAATAAGCTATGCCTTCCGGTTTGGCAATACTGCGAACAAGATCTTCAAACATTACAGCGAAAACCATTTCAAATGAAAATTTTTCAGGTGGAAACAGGGCAGGATTATGTATATCGATTAACCGACTGATGTATAATCGGGCAAGTAATTCAATACTTAAATCTTCACGGTACATTCCTCCGTTTATTCCTTTTGTTAAATTTATCTGAATTTTACCAAAGATGAAATCAAGACGTTTATCAAAATGGGCCTGGTAAATTTTAGGAAATTTTTCTTTAAGATGTATCGTAATGGCTGGGCTGATCAATACAAAGTTTTTAGCCAGTTCTTTGCTAACAGTCAATAAAATGTCAATGGCATTCACTCCTTCAAAATCATGTACTTGAAATATTTCCTCAAATTTTTGGCGTTCAATTTCCAGGAGTTTTTCAACCAATTCTTCCTTGCTCTGAACCAGCTTCTTTAGCTCCTCTTTTTTGATACCTGTTTTCTCTTCAATCTCAACAAAAGAGAAATCAACCAGTTTTTTCTTTTTTGCTGTATACCTGATCTTTTTTAGGAGTTCAAGAAGCCTTTCATCCATGAAAACTAATTTTAGTTAGGAATTGTATTGACAAAATTAATGAATTTTACCTATTTGTTATTAAAAAGAGATAAAAATTCCTAAAAAATGAACGTGTTGGTTAGGTTAATTTTGCAATAACAGTTCTGTTTCCAATAACCTTTTGTCCCATTTTCACTTCAATTTTCGAATCTAGTGGAAGAAACAAATCGAACCTGGAACCAAATTTAATGATACCCAGTTCATCGCCCTGCTCAACCGTTTTGTTTTCTTTGGCGTAGCATACAATTCTTCTTGCGACAGTTCCGGCAATTTGGCGAAATAATATTTCTTTATTTTTTGGAGTATTAATTACAATAGAAGTTCTTTCATTTTCGTCTGAGGATTTTGGTTTGGATGCAATAAAATAGGAACCATGGTTGTGCCTGAAATATGTAACAGTGCCACCTACCGGGAACCAGTTAACATGTACATTGGTTGCGGACATAAACACAGAAACTTGTTTTCGTTTATCTTTAAAATATTCTTTTTCTATAACTTCCTCAATAACCACTACTTTGCCATCAGCGCCGGAAAGGATAATATTATTATCGGGAATTACGATTCTGATAGGATCCCTGAAGAATCTTATGACAAAAAAATAGAAAATCAATCCTGCGAGGTACAGAAAGAGGTGAATTGGGGTTTGAAACGGGAAAAGAATATTTATTAATGCAACAATCGTCAGCAATAAAAAGAACATTAAAATAATGACCGGATATCCTTCTTTATGTATCTTTATTTTCATGCTAATTTAATACTAAGACAATGTAAACCAATGCAAATGGAACTGCTACTAAAATACTGTCTAACCTGTCTAATATTCCACCATGTCCAGGCATAATACTACCTGAGTCTTTCAGCTCAAATGTTCTTTTTAACATGGATTCAATAAGATCGCCAAATGTACCAAAAATTATAATTACCAACGCAAATCCTATCCATTCCAGAGTATTTATTTGCGTGAAAAAAATTGACAATACATAAGCTCCGATAATACCGAAAATTAATCCACCTATTGTACCTTCCCATGTTTTCTTAGGAGATATGCGTTCAAAAAACTTGTGCCTTCCAAATATCATCCCTGACAAATATGCAAATGTATCGTTGGTCCAGATGATAATAAAAAATCCAAAGATCAAATCTGCAGATGTGTTAGAGTCAGTAATCCCGATAGAATAAAGCACATTTAGCAATGAAATCGGCAGCACCAGATAAATAAGCCCGAAAATAGTTGAGCTAATATTAATAAATGGATTTTTTGTCTTCCTAAACAATTCAACAATGATCATCAGGAATATAGCAGGTAAAATTAAATACAAATATGTTGCTTCGAGATAATTCCATAAATAAGATAAATGAATTAAATAGGAAAATATACCGGCGAATATAAAAGTAACCTTATCAGGCTTAATATCCCCAAAAGACAACATTCGATAGAACTCCATCAGCGATAGAAACAATAATACTAATAATAAAGACCCAAAAAACTTGGCTCCCATAAAAATGGAAACTAAAATTAGTAGTGTATAGATTCCTCCTGAAAAAGTTCGTATTAAGATCGGTTTCACAGTTCCTCGTGGGTAGTTATAATGTGTTTGGCTTTAATAGCTTCGTCTGCACTGACATATAATTCAAGTTCACCAAATAAATAAGCAGAATCTTGTTTATTTATGATTACAGCTTCAATATCATTCTCAAGAAGAAGCCCTTTTAAAAGTTCAGCCCTATAGGCGACACCTGTTGAATATATTTTTATCCAGTTTTTGTCCATCTACCTGAAATAATATTATATATCAACAATTGAAAACAACATTTGCATCACATTTCGTGATCTTTTATGATGGATAATGCTTTAGTTTCATCTTTTTCATCAACATAAAGCTGAATCTCCCCTACAAGAAAAGAAGAGCCTTTTTGATTTAAAACAAAACTTTTAATATTGCTTTCTTCCAGCAGCTCTTGCATAATTTTAATCTTATACATTTTACCTGCTGAAAAAACTTCTTTTAAATTATCTTCCATAATATTGATTTATTATTCCTGATCAACTAAAAATACATATAATTCTTTTGGACCATGCGCTCCCATTACCAATGTCTTTTCAATATCTGCAGTTCTGCTTGGTCCTGTAATAACTGATACTAAAGAGGGAAGGTTATTGTTATACTTCTCTTTTATATTGTTTAGTGCATCCTTTAAGTCACTAACTATTTGAGAGGTTTGAGCAATAACAATATGGCTTTCAGGGAAAACATTTAATCTTCTTCCGGAGGTTTGTTTTGAAGATATCATAATACTGCCCAATCGTGCTATTAAATATTCACATCGTGTAATTCCGACCTGCATTTTATTGAAATCTGCATCATCACTTGAAAAAGAGATTCCTGCTTTATCAAGGATATTTTTAATTTCTGAATCAAGACAAAAAACATGTTCCCATTTATTTTCTCCAATCAATGATACAAGGTTGCCTTTTAATTCAGTATCATTTTCACAATAAATAAATTTTCCTGAAACTTTGGTAAACTCAAGAGCAAAAGTCACATCAAGTGAATCTGCAAATGGTTGATAAACGGAGGACTCAAAATCCAGGGATGAAAATGGATTTTCTTTTTTACTGATCAGTGCATTTCTGATCTTTTTTAAAACCTTTTCTCTGGATGTGGTTTCTTGCATTAACGCAAAATTACTTATTTTCTTTTACATCGGATTGGGATTCGACAGTTTCTTCAGATACCTGAATCTCTTTTGCTTTTTTGTTGCTAATGGCTTTTTTCTTAGGTAATGATGCCCGGGTTTTTTTAGTTTTATTATTGTTGGCTTTAAGCTTTTTTACTTCCTCTTCAGCCGCTTTTTCCATCATTCTTTTTTGCTCATCAAATGGACGTACCCCAAATATTGCTTCTAAATCTTCGCGAAAGATAACCTCTTTTTCAAGTAATAACTTAGCCAGTTTTTCAATGTTATCCTTATTATTTTTAATTATATCAAGAGCCCGTTTATAAGCTTTCTCAATAAGAGCGCTAACTTCCTCGTCAATCATTTGGGCAGTTTTTTCAGAATAAGGTTTGTGAAATGAGTACTCCTGCTGCCCGGTTGAATCATAGTATGATACATTGCCTATTTTTTCGTTCAAACCAAAATAAACGATCATGTTAAAAGCTTGTTTTGTCACCTTTTCAAGATCATTTAAAGCACCTGTTGAAATTTGTCCGAAATTAATCTGCTCAGAAGCTCTTCCACCGAGGGCTGCTGTCAACTCATCAAACATTTGGTCGAAAGTTGTTAGCTGCCGTTCTTCTGGTAAGTACCATGCAGCTCCAAGCGCTTTTCCTCTTGGAACGATGGTTACCTTTACTAATGGATGTGCATGTTCAGTTAGCCAGCTAACTGCTGCATGGCCTGATTCGTGATAGGCAATAACTTTTTTCTCAAAAGCTGAAATAATTTTATTTTTCTTTTCCAATCCTCCTATTATCCTGTCAACAGCATCCAGAAAATCCTGTTTCCAAATCGCCTTTTTTTCTTTTCTGGCAGCTATCAGTGCCGATTCATTACAAACATTGGCAATGTCGGCGCCTGAAAATCCGGGAGTTTGCTTGGCAAGAAAATCCAGATCAACTGATTTGTTAAGTTTAAGTGGTTTTGTATGAACATTAAATATAGCCTTTCTTTCCTCCAGGTCCGGTAATTCCACGTGAATTTGCCGGTCAAATCGTCCCGCCCTGAGTAGCGCCCTGTCAAGAATATCTGCACGGTTTGTTGCAGCCAGGATAATCACCCCTGTATTGCTTTGGAAGCCATCCATTTCTGTTAACAACTGATTCAGAGTGTTTTCCCTTTCATCATTGGCTCCTGTAATTTGATTTTTTCCCCTTGCTCTGCCAACTGCATCAATCTCATCGATGAAAATAATACATGGAGCCTTTTCTTTTGCTTGCTTAAATAAATCCCGAACCCTTGATGCCCCCACACCAACAAACATTTCTACAAAATCAGATCCTGAGATTGAAAAAAACGGAACTTGTGCCTCTCCTGCAACTGCTTTTGCAAGCAAAGTTTTACCGGTTCCCGGAGGGCCAACAAGCAAAGCTCCTTTAGGTATTTTACCTCCAAGATTAGTATATTTTCCAGGATTCTTCAGAAAATCAACGATCTCCATGACCTCGACCTTGGCTTCTTCAAGTCCGGCAACATCAGTGAAATTTACGTTTACAGCAGTTTCCTTATCATACAGCTGGGCTTTGGACTTTCCAATATTAAATATTTGTCCACCTCCGCCACCACCCCGACTCATCATCCGCATAATAACGATCCATACAACAACTAAAATCATCAAAGGCAATATCCAACTAAGAATTTCTCCGGACCAGTTATGTCTTTTTTCATTTCTAATATAAACTGGATTTTCTAATCCTTCCTGTGCTCTTTCAATGTCTTCCTTAAATGCATCGTACGATCCAATTGTATGTTTGTAATGCGGACCTGTACCATTATATCCTTTTTCTTTTACACCCTCATACTTTGATTCATTAAGGCTCTCCGGTTTAATATATATTTCAGCTTCCTCCTGATTTACTACCACAATCTTTTCAATATCTTCAGAAATCAGCATTTCTTTTAACTCCCCCCAATCGGCTTCTTTGAGTCCGCCACCCCAATTTGTAAAAGTAAGAGCAATAAATATTATCGCTACTATTCCATATATCCAATAGAAATTGAATTTGATTTTGGGTGATTTACCTTTTAGTGGGTTAGATGGTATATTTTTCTTTTGTTGTTTTTCTTCTGCCATTATGTCCTGCTTTTTCTTCTTTTTGTTATTCAAACATCCTTTTAGGATTCATTTTCGTATACTTTAATTTTTGCGTCAGCCCAGAGTTTCTCAAGGTTATAAAACATTCTTGTTTCTTGTTGGAAAATATGGACAACCACGTCCACATAGTCTAGCAAAATCCATTCCGCATTTTCAAATCCTTCTTTATGCCAGGGCTTTCCTCCTATTGTTTTTCGTACCACTTCTTCAACAGATTCTGCTATGGATTCAACCTGAATTTTTGAAGTTCCATGGCACAAAACAAAATAATTACTGACTGAATTAGGAATATCCATTAAGTTCATACAAATAATATCTATTCCCTTTTTCCCCTGTATTCCTTCGACGACAATACCAGCTAAATATTCTGAGTCATGTTGTTTTTTTTTCGGCATACTAACTGTTTGAATTACTTTACAAAAGTAATCAATTTACTATTGGATTCAGGCTTTCTGATACTTATTAATTGGTAAACAAAAGAATGATGTAATTTGTTTCATTTTTTCTGCTTATTTTCGGTTGGTGGTTTTATATTTTGATGATCGATTTAGAAAGTAGAAGATTTTAATATTATGTATTTTTTATGTAGAAGATGAATATTATCGGCAGAAATATTACTCGATTACTTACAGTTGGTTCAACTAATGAATACTTAAACAATAGTATCAACCTGAATAATGAATTCGAAGATGGTGACATTGTTGTAGCTTTAGAACAATCATCAGGGAAAGGAAGGGGTAAAAAAATTTGGGAAAGTGAACCGGGTAAAAATCTCACTTTTTCTGTTTTATTAAAACCTGATTTCATTCAAGCAGACCATCAGTTTCTTTTGAATAAAGCTATCTCTCTTGGCATATTGGAGTTTATCAAATCAATCATTAATAATCTGAGAATAAAGATTAAATGGC
Source organism: Bacteroidales bacterium (assembly GCA_021106665.1). Lineage (GTDB taxonomy): Bacteria > Bacteroidota > Bacteroidia > Bacteroidales > JAADJA01 > JAADJA01. The sequence goes on along the minus strand of JAIOTR010000401.1, from coordinate 2,064 downwards.
CCAACGATATTTATATTAATGATGGAAAGGTGGCAGGAATACTTATTGATAATATAATTAGTGGTAATAAAATCACTTATTCAATAATAGGAATTGGCATTAATATAAATCAATTGGATTTTGATGAGTTTATACCTAATCCTGTTTCTTTAAAAAGTTTTACGGACAAAAAATTGGATTTAGATGATTGTCTGCATTCCATATGTCATTATTTGAATTTCCAGTATTTGCAGTTGTGCAATTTGAACTTTTCCAAATTAGATCAATCCTACCATTCGGCAATGTATCGGTTGAATGAAAATCATAAATTCAAAGTTGAAAATAAAATAATTGAAGCCAGAATTATTGGAGTAACCAAATTTGGGCAATTACAATTGGAAACATTAGAAAAGGAGATAATCGAATTCGATTACAACGAAATCGAATTTATCATTTAGTCCGATTTTTCAACAACCTCTTTGAGCTTTTGCACCAGCAGATTTACAAAGTTTTGGAGTGGTCTGGCAGCCATCATTTTTAGCATCGGATTTAAGTCAGCATTCAGTATTATTTGTACTTCTGATGTAGAATCATTTTTTTCTTGAATGTGAGAATTCAAAGAAAAGGCGAAAGGTTTATTCCCATCAGAAACATACGAGATAAATGAAAACTCGTTTTTTTGACCCATTCTTAAAGAAAGGTCAGCCATTCCTTTAATCGAAAAAGAACAGGTATCTATTGTCGATTGCCAATTTATTACCTGCTCAGGCATCAGTTCCCCGAAATTATTAAAGTCTATCAGATAAGAATAAATCTTTTCCTGTGAACTTTCAATATTTACCATGTCACTTTTTATCTCAGACATTTATTAATTTATTACTGCTTACAATTTATTATTGATTTGGTACTAAATATTCAAAATTTAAGATTTAATATTCCCCGAAGGAGTTCTTTGGACAGCATTTCAACCTAACTCCACTGTTCAGGATTTTCACGCCATTTTTGAAGGGATTTCAAATCCGTTTCAGATATATAGTTACTTTCAGTGGCTTGTTTGATCAACTCATTATAATCTGAAAGGGTATAGAGTCTGCAGTTTGCTTTTTCGAAATTATTGATGGCCTTGTCAAGGTTATAGCTAAAAATGGCAACCATTCCTTTTACCTTACATCCACTGGCAACAATCGCATCAACCGCATTCAGACTGCTTTTTCCGGTAGAAATAAGGTCTTCAACAACTATTACAGATTGCCCTGAATCCAATTGCCCTTCAACTTTATTTTCAAGTCCGTGCTTTTTTTCTGAAGACCTAACATATACAAAAGGTAACCCAAGTTCCTGTGCCACCAGAGCCCCAATAGCAATAGCGCCAGTTGCTACACCTGCAATTACATCAACCGTCCCAAATTCTTCAGTAATAATTTCAACAAATTGTTGTCTGATAAAAGTCCTGATCTTAGGAAAAGACAATGTTTTTCGATTATCACAATAGATGGGTGATTTTAATCCCGATGCCCAGGTAAATGGCTGTTTTACATTTAGTCTGACTGCTTTTACCTGTAGCAAGTATTCCGAGATCGCAATAGCTGTTTCTTTATTATAAACCATGCTGCAAAAGTATGGGATTTTCATTACTTTTGTTTTAAAATAGATCAAAAATGAAAAAGATCGCTGTATTTCCCGGGTCTTTTGATCCGATTACAAAGGGGCATGAATCAATAATTTTACGGGCCTTGCCGCTTTTTGATGAATTGTATATTGCTGTCGGTTTAAACTCTGAAAAAAAGGATTTTTTCCCATTGGAAAAGAGAAAAGAGTGGATTGAGTTGGTTTTTAAAAATTGCCAGAATGTGAAAGTTATTACTTATCAGGGATTGACGGTTGAATTGTGTAAGCAATTGAATGCGCAATATATATTGAGGGGCCTGAGAACTTCAGCTGATTTTGAATTTGAAAGAAGTATTGGTCAAACCAATAAAAAATTAAATCCTGATATTGAAACCATATTTTATCTCACTGCACCTGAATATACAGCCCTTAATTCTTCAATAGTGCGTGATGTTGTCAGACATGGAGGCGATGCCA
>JAIOTR010000190.1 GCA_021106665.1 Bacteroidales bacterium | reverse complement strand
GAAGCCGCTTATTTTTCAATGATTTTCCTGTTTGGAGGTTTAGCACTGGTCATATACTATTTCATGGCAAAGAAGATGGTGAATGACAAAGATGATGAAGATTCATTAATGAAAAAATAACAGAGAAAGTTTACAACAGATTTTGAGCCTGCAATTCAAATTGCGGGCTTTTTTATTGCAATTGAAACGATTCCAATATTTTATACACCGGACCTTGTGACCCAAGAAAACTTTCAATAAGAAAAAATTGGTTAATAGTTTGCTTTTGAATGTCAACCGATTTATACTTTTCAATTGTTTCCTGGAATAATCTTTTATTATCTGTGAATTTTATCCTTCCTATTGTGAGGTGAGGTACAAAATTCTGGCGGTCTCTTTCAAACCCTAAATCTCCCATTCCATTAAGAACATCATTAGCCAGGGCTTTTAATTCCCCCATCCTGTCAACACCAAACCATATTACCTTTGGCTTGTAATGGCTTCCAAAAATTCCAACATCTTTTAAATAAAATGAAAATCCAGTATGATGTTTTGCTATTTCCAATAAAGCCGAAACGATATCAGGTATTTTATTTTCTTCTGTTTCGCCAAAGAATTTAAGTGTAATGTGAAGATTGTGAGGCTCAACCCAATTTATTTTATCATTCCTGCACGCTGATTTAAGCTCATTATAAATCTGTAAAGATTTATCGTTTGGATTTATTTTGATTGCTGTAAAGATTCTCTTCATAAAAATGAATTATTTTGCCAGTAAATTTACGATTAATTTATATTTTTGCACTCCCATTACTAATCTGGGGCATTAGCTCAGTTGGCTAGAGCGTTTGACTGGCAGTCAAGAGGTCATCGGTTCGACTCCGATATGCTCCACCTTCGCCCTCCGAAGTACCATATCAAGTGGTACGAAGGAGGGCTTTTTCTTTCCCATTAAAATTTTTTATTCTTTTTCGTTTTGATCTTCAGACTGATCTGTCTTTGTATTTGGATTTCTCTTTACCTGTTTTTTGCTAAGAGGAAATACCGTTTTCTGATCAGTAGGATCGAAGGATTTAACATGTAAATCAGTCTGTGGAAATGGTATTTGTATTCCGGCTTCTGCAAAAGCATCGTAGATATTCATGGCTACTTCGCTCTGGATTGTCATACCTCTATCGAATTCTACCCAAAACATTATCCTGAAGTCTAATGAGCTATCTCCGAATCCCTCAAATATCGGCCACGGTTTTGGATTGGGTAACACATTTTCATTGGCCTTTACAGTATCAAATAGTAATTTCAAAATCTCATGCGGATCGTTACCATAGGCCACATGAACTTTAACGTCCTTTCTTCGCCTTCTGTCCGACAAGGTCCAATTTATCAACTCATTTGATATTAAATTTCCATTGGGTACAATTACTTCAGAGCCATCGTAAGTGCGGATTGTACTGGCTCTGACTCCAATATTTATCACATTTCCGAAAAGTGTACCTAATTCAATTGTGTCACCTTTTTGAATAGGACGTTCAAAAGTAAGGATTAATCCGGCAATAAAATTATAAACAACACCCTGTAATCCAAAACCAATACCCACACCAAGTGCACCTGCAATTAATCCAAATTGTTCGAGATCAGCTACAGCACTTAGAGAGCCACATAAATACCAAATGCAACTATGGTATATCTTACAACCATTGAGATGGCACCTGGTACACCCCTGCTTAATTTAATTCGTGGAAATATCTCGTCTTCAAGTAAATGTTTTATTGCCTTGGTAATTATCCAGGTAAATAATATGACGATAAAAAAAGTGAATATTCCACCAAAAGAGATAGTAACTGTACCCCACTCCCATTCTTTCTCCATCAATCCTATTATCCAATCACCTACTCTGTATGCCAAACCAAGTGCTAGTAATATTGAACGGATCCAGAGAAAGATTGCCAGGTATATCAATAATGTATATGTACTGGAGTGTATTTTTTTATCGTATTGTTTAATGATATTGGAATTCTGAAATAATTTGGTTCTAAATAATCCAGAAAAAAATGCATTCAAAATATAGATCAGAAGATTTAAAGCTATTGGGGCTATTATTGCAGCTACCAGTGTATTTGATAGGATAAACGATAAATTTACAAAGCCAATGATGTTACAAATAATGGAAACAAAAGCAAACACTATAAGCGTGTTACCTATTCGAATAATTGCTTTTGTCCAACCCGGTTTGACAATTAATGAAATATGGCTGTCGGGTTTTATAAGATTTCTTATAATCCAGATGTACAGGATATTCTGAACTAATATAAACAATCGGGTTAGTAGGGTTTTTGCTGTAAAAAAGGTATGGATCTCATCAAAAATATATAGGATTACGATGAGGAATAATGTCGTCCTTAACGTTTTGGGTATAAGAGTATAGTAAAGTATAAAAGTAGGGATTAATAGTAACAGGCTAAACAATTCGCGTACGGCAGGTGGCATACTGGAATATATAACCAGGGCAAAACTAAGTGCCAGTAAAAATGATGATAAAAAGTACCTGGAAAGAAAATATTGTATTCTTTCAGTTTCCTTGTTTTCAGGATATTCCTGATTATTGAAATCCTTATTGAGATAATAGAATATGAGAAGAAGGACAATAAAAAGAGCCAGATGTGCAATGGTATTCGACGAGTTATTTTCAGCAAATAATTGAAAAGATTTGGTATGGCCTTCTGTTGAATTCCGGAATTGTTGAACAGCATTTCTAATTTTTACAGTTGTATCGCCGGCATTCCATATGGCAGGACTATTCCTGATAAAATATTCTGATTGAACAACAGTTTTTTGTTCATCCAATAATGCCAATACACCTTCAATCAATATCTGGAAATCCGTTACTTTGTTTTGAATGATTATTAATGTATCTAGTTTGGATTTAAACTTGTTAATGTATTCTTTAGAGGTTTTTATTACTTCATCAATCCTGTTTTTCGATTCTTCAGGAATATCTAATTCTACTTCCGATTTTTTGGTTAGTTCCCAGGTTCTTTTGCTAACCTGGATCTCGAAGATTGTCTTTTCAAGATTAGAGATCCGATTGTTAACTGTACTCTCCCACGAATCGAGGGTGTTGCCATATCCATGCCATTCCCTTTCGGCATTATCAATCTTCAACAATGTATAATCATCAAGATTTTCCGATAGTTTTGTATATTCATTGTCAAAGTGATCTTTAATGATAGTGGATGATGTATCAATCTCGAAAACCTCTGATACAGTTTTAAGCTCTTCGTCAAGATCAAGGTACTGAATTCACCTATCTTGGGGTTTATGTCCAGTAATGAAATCGGTTTGATGATTACAGTATCACCCTTCTGAGAAACTATTATGTTTTCTGCTTTCTGAGAAATGACATTAAAAAGCAAAATTCATCATTACAAATATAATGTTAAAACTGGAAAATGATTTGTATTATGTAGGCAATCTGAATATTTGAGTTCCTCAAATATCATTCTTTTATTAGCCCTTGCTTCATCAGTTCTTTTCTGATGGTATAAATAATATCATCAAGAGTTTCGTCAAGTTGAATTGGATTAAGAGTTGTTGTAGTTCCCGACCACATAAGCT
>JAIOTR010000518.1 GCA_021106665.1 Bacteroidales bacterium | reverse complement strand
TTTGCAAAAAAATAAGTTAACTAGATTATCTATACAAGTTATTAGATATAATTATTATTTTTGCCGCCGTTTTAAAATTATAAATGAAATCAATAATAAAATGAAAATGAAAAATTTATTACTAACTGTAGTATTTGTATTGGGTGTAGTTATATTGAATGCCCAGGACAAAACAGCAAAAGATTATAAAATTGAAGGCGCTGAAGCATACAAAGTTAAAGATTACCAAACCGGGTTGAGTTCTTTTGAACAAGCGATCAACTTATATGAAGCTGACGGAAAAACTGATACTTCTTTGTATTTCAATGCAGCCATATGTGCCTTGAAAGTTAAGGATTATGATAAATCGATCAGTTTTTTCGACAGGTCTATCGAACTGAATTATAAATCGTGTAAATCGGTATATTATAAGGCAACCGTGTTAAAGAAGAAGGAAGATTATACAACAATGGAACAGGTTTGTAATGATGGTATCACAAAGTGCCCTAAATATAAAGATAAGTTAAACGATCTATTATTCCAGTATTACCTCATGTCAGGACTGGATGTCTTCAATGGCGCAACCAAGATGCAGGCAGATGTAACTCCTTTGGCTTCATCCGATCCGGATAAATACAAGTTGGAAATGGAGAAAGTAAAAGCCGAATTCAATAAGTCATTACCAATGCTTGAAAAAGCGCAGGTCATCAAACCTGATGATGAAAATTGTAATAAGGCGATTAACCAGGCTAAGGAGATAATTGCAGCAGAAGTAAAATAGGATAAGACATACTTTTAAAACAAAAAATGGGATTTTTTTAAATCCCATTTTTTGTTTACAGTAATATCCTATCTGCTTCCAGGATTTTATCCAGATTAAATTTAACAAGACACAATTCCTGCCCTCCATGGGAAACATTCATACAAACTGTTTTACCAATCTCTTGTTTCCAATGTCCTGTTCTCGCAGTTGATTCATGAATATGACCATGTAAGGTAAGTAGTGGCTGTTTTTCTTCAATAAATTTTCGGATTGCTTCACTTCCCACATGAACATCTAATGGCTTATTTTCGATTTTTATTCCATCTAAGCCAGCCCGGTCAAGGTAAGTATTGTAAGGTGGAGAATGCATGATAAAGATAGCATTTGATAAATCTTCATCCCTGGTCAGAAATTCCAGATCTTTTTCGATGGTACTTTGTTCTGTGGTATAATCATGTTTAACAGTAGTGAAGCCATCAGATATAGGAATACATCCCGGCCTGATTTCGTTTTCTGTAATGTCATACTTCTCCCAATCTTTGATCCTGAAAGGAGTTATAGGAACATATGTATATCCGAATATTTTAAAGTTTTCATAGTGCGATTTTTTATAATGGACATATTTCCAGATACCCAATTTTTCGGCTTCAATCATTTTATTTTCTTCTGAGCGAAAATCATCGTTGCCTAAAATCAAAAATATTTCCGGGTAAAAATCCTTTAGTTCATTTTTAAGATTAACGAATTCTGGGATAAGAAAATCATTTGTAAAATCATTATACCCTTCAACTCTTCGTAAAGCATGTGGTAATAGGTCGCCTCCGAAAAATACAATGGCTGGTTTTTCTTTTTTTATTTCTTCAATCAGTTTTTTGTACCGGGAAATACTTCCGTGGATATCGGAAACGAAGAAGCAGTTAGATGATTTCATAATATCAATTAATGTGATTTATATTTATTTTGCTTTCAAAAATAATAATCCTCTGTTATCTTTATTTTATAATTTTGAAAAGTTTTATTTAATCTTTATGATCTCATTTGAGGAAGCATTAAAAATTGTTGAAAATTCGGCTCGGCTTATAGAAACAGTGAGGATTGATTTTTCACAGGCATTGAACAGTGTTCTGGCTGAGGACATTAGATCCGATATGGAAATGCCTCCGTTTGATAAATCTGCTGTGGATGGGTATGCTTGCCGGAAAGAGGATTTATTGAGCGAAATGGAAGTAATTGAAATAATTCCTGCCGGTAAAGAGCCAAAAAAAGTTGTTGGTAAAAAACAGTGTTCCAAAATAATGACCGGCGCTCCTATGCCCAAAGGTGCTGATGCGGTGATCATGGTGGAAGATGTTGAAGAAATTTCAGAAAATAAAATCAGGTATGTAAAAGACAAAGTCAAAGATAATATTTGTTTCAGGGGAGAGGACATCAAAGAGAATGAAGTTGTAATAAAAAAGGGATCATTAATTAAACCTCAGCATATTGCTGTGATGGCTACTGCCGGTTGTGTTAATCCTCTGGTTTATAAAAAAGTTAAAGTTGCAGTTATTTCAACCGGTGATGAATTGGTTGAACCGGATGTGAAACCTGCCGTTTCGCAGATAAGAAACAGCAATGCCTGGCAATTGATGGCTCAAATTATGAATATGAGTGTTGAAGCTAATTATATCGGAATAGCTTTGGATACGGAAGAGTCAACACGTGAAATGATTACAAAAGCATTTGAAGAAAATGAAGTTATACTTTTAACAGGTGGTGTTTCCATGGGTGATTTCGATTATGTTCCAAAAATACTTGATGAACTTGGGGTTGATATAAAATTTAAAAGTATTGCTGTACAACCCGGCAGGCCAACAGTTTTTGGTGTAAGAGAAAAACAATTTATTTTTGGATTACCCGGAAATCCGGTTTCTTCGTTCGTTCAGTTTGAACTATTGGTGAAGCCTTTGGTTTATAAAATATCGGGATATAATTATGAACCGGTCCCAATTAAGTTGCCTATGGGTAAGGATTATATTCGGAAAAAATCAACCCGCTTATCATGGCTGCCTGTTCAGATCAATGAGAAAGGAGAGGTTATCCCCCAGGAATATCATGGATCAGCACATATTAATGCTTTAACTTCAGCCAATGGATTGATATCGATTCCCATTGGACAGACAATATTAAAAAAAGGAGATTTGGTGGATGTACGACAGATTTAATAGGAAAATAAATTATTTGCGTATTTCGGTTACCGATCGTTGTAACCTGCGGTGTACCTATTGTATGCCGGAGTGTGGGGTAGATTTGATCAGCCATAGCGATATTTTAACTTTTGAAGAGATTCATGAAATAGTTAAGGTAAGTGTTAGCTTGGGAATTGATAAAGTAAGGATTACCGGTGGTGAGCCATTGGTGCGCAGGGGAGTGGTGGATTTAGTGAAAATGATTGCTGGTATTCCCGGGATTAAGGATTTTGCAATGACAACGAATGGCGTGTTGCTTGATCAGTTTGCCGAACCGCTTGCACAAGTAGGATTACAAAGGATTAACATCAGTCTTGATACATTAAACCCTGAAAAATATAAAGCAATTACCAGAATGGGCGACATCCAAAATGTTTTAAAAGGTATCAGGGCTGCAAAGGAAGCCGGTTTATTACCCGTTAAGATTAATTGTGTAATTAAGGAATCACCATTGGAGGACGATGCACGGGAGGTAGCAGTATTCTGCAAAGAAAATGATTTGGAGGTCAGGTATATTAAAGAAATGGATCTGGAAAAAGGAGTCTTTTCCAGGGTTATCGGTGGAGATGGGGGGCATTGCGAATCTTGCAATCGTTTGAGATTAACAGCCAATGGAAAAATAAAGCCATGCCTGTTTAGTGATCTCGAGTTTGATGTCAGAGAATTAGGTGTTGAAGAAGCAATCTATAGAGCCATAGATTCCAAACCAAAATCAGGAACGGAAAACAAACAGAATAAGTTCAGCAATATTGGTGGGTAGGGTAGTTCGAAGTTTGAAGTTTAAAATCAAAGTAACCAAATATGTCAAAGCTTTCACATACAGATGATAAAGGCAAAGCCAACATGGTGGATGTGGGTACTAAGCCCGATCAAATTAGGACTGCCAGGGCTGAAGGAAAAATATTATTAAATCCTGAAACGGTGAAGCTTATTCGTGATAACCAGATGAAAAAGGGAGATGTGCTGACAATAGCAGAAATTGCGGGCATACAAGGTGGAAAGAAAACAAGTGAATTGATTCCCTTATGTCATCCTTTGCAAATTACAAAACTTGATGTAAAAGCAGAATTGCTAGAGGATGGAGTTGTGGTAAAAAGCTTTGCAAAATGTATTGGTAAAACAGGGATAGAGATGGAAGCATTGACAGCAGTGAACATAGCGCTTCTAACGATTTATGATATGTGTAAGGCAGTGGATAAGGGAATGGTAATGGAAATGGTGAAGTTAATTGATAAAAAAAAGGATGATATTGATTAAATTTGCAGTATGGAAACACTAATAATTAATATTGATAATCCTGATAATGTTCAGGTTTTTTTAGAACTCATCAGAAAACTTGACTTCGTGAAATCGATAAAAACTGCATCTTCACTGGATGAAAAGGAAAATGACCTTGTTAAAGAACCTGTGGAAGGTTATAATTGGATAGCTCCAGATCGTCCTGCATCTGAAAGCGAGATTGATAAACTCATTGCTGAAATGGATATTGAAGAAACAAATGGGAAATACCTTAATGCAAAAGAGGCAAAAGCAAGGACTTTGCAAAAATTGGAGGAATGGCAAAAAAAGCAGATGTAGTTTTCCTTCCGAAAGCGGTAAATAACGTAGAAGAAATTGCACTCTATATTGCCAAAAAGGGGTTTCCAATAACTGCTGCAAAATTTGTTATTGAATTATATGATTTTGGAGATTCCATTAAAACCTTCCCACTAAAATACCCTTATTGCATTCATAAGAAATTTAGATTCAAGAAATTTAGGTGTGCTGTTTACAAAAATAACTATATGTTCATTTACAAAGTTTTAGAAAACAGGATTGTGATTTTTAATGTAATTCACGTTAAAACACTTGGCTGAAGAAAATTTAATAATTAAAATTTAATACTAGAATAGTTGAAATGTTAAAAGACAATAAAATCCGAGTAGTTTCAGTAAACATCTCTGAAAAAAAAGGAACCATAAAAAAACCTGTCGGAGAGATTGAACTTACTGAACTTGGTGTAAAAAATGACGCCCATGCTGGAAATTGGCACCGCCAGGTAAGTTTGCTTGGAAAAGAGAGTGTTGAGAAATTTGAGGAAGAGGCCAATCGAAGTATTGAGTTTGGGGAGTTTGCCGAAAATATTACAACCGAAGGATTAATTCTCTATGAAACTTCACCGTTGGATAAACTGATCATAGGCAATATTGAACTTGAAATTACCCAAATTGGCAAAAAATGTCATGGTACTTCATGTGCTATTTTTCAGGAAGTCGGGAATTGTGTAATGCCCAAGGAAGGGATATTTGCCCGGGTTATGAAAAATGGAGTTGTTAAACCCGGCGATACAATCGAATATATTCCAAAGATTTATAAAGTCCATGTTATAACCTTGAGCGATCGTGCTTTTAAAGGGGAATATGAAGATAGGAGCGGTCCTCGAATAATTGAACTCCTTGAAGAGTTCTTTGAAAAGAATAAAAATCCTGTTGAAATTGAACATACGATCATACCTGATGATCCGGAAGCTTTGAGAGTTTTACTGGAAAGAGCAGAGGAAGAAAAAATTGATGTTGTTTTTACTACCGGTGGTACAGGAGTGGGACCAAGAGATTATACACCGGAAGTAGTGAAAGAATTACTGGATAAAGAAATTCCAGGTGTAATGGAGGCAATAAGATTGAAATACGGAATGGAAAAACCAAATGCTTTGCTAAGCAGGGGAGTTGCCGGTTTGATGGGCAAAACCTTTGTGTATACTTTACCAGGAAGTTTGAAAGCAGTGAACGAATACATGGAAGAAATTTTCAAAACTTTGAAACATTTAATATACATGTTGCATGGCCTCGATGCTCATTGATAAAAGAGCCAAGAGTCAAGAACCAAGAGTCAAGATAAAAGATAAAAGTTAAAAGTATACTAATTTACTAGCTAACAGCTAATAGACAATAGTTGACATTCATTAAAAAAATGGAATAATTATGAAGAAATCTAAAGATGAAAAAGTTCAAAAATTTCTTGATGAAATCATAATGATTGACAGTGAGAAATATAACACCCTGAATGTAATGCGTGAAGTTGTATTTAAAATATATCCAAAAACTGATGAGAGAATAATGTATGGTGGCATTATGTTTTCGCTCGATACTGAAGATTTTGGTGGTTTATTTGTAAGAAAAAACCATATTTCTTTCGAATTTATCAAAGGATTTATAATGAAAGACCCTAATAAATTACTTGAAGGAAGTGGAAAATTTCGCAGACATTTAAAAATTAAATCCAAAGAGGATGTTAGGAACAAAGATGTGGATTTTTTTATAAAACAGGCTGTATAATACACCAGAATTGAAGTGGAAAAAATAATAAAATACCAACATTAAAATATGGATCGTACTCAAGCAATCATATTATTGAATCAATACATCAAATCTCCAAACATGCTAAATCATTGTTATGCTTCAGAAGCAGTGCTGCAGGCCTTGGCCAGACGACTTGGACGGGATGAAGAAAAATGGGGACTGGCTGGCTTGCTGCATGACCTTGATGTGGAATTGGTCAATGCAGATATGTATATTCATGGAAAAGAAACTGCCAGGATTTTAGCTGAATTTAATGTTGATCCTGAAATCGTTGATGCAATACGTATGCATAACGAAACATCAGCCGGCGAAAAACGATCAAAAGAATTTCAGCATGCCTTGGCAGCTGGCGAGACAATCACAGGGATGATTGTTGCAACAACCCTTGTTTATCCCGATAAAAAAGTAGCAAGTGTAAAGCCTAAATCAGTCACCAAGCGAATGAAAGAGAAAAAGTTTGCAGCATCTGTATGCCGGGAAAATATTATGGAATGTGAGAAAATTGGAATTCCTCTGCCTGAATTTGTAGAAATAAGCCTCAATGCCATGTCTGGGATCAGTGATCAAATCGGATTATAAACAATCAAAATTTAATAAGTTTTATAATCTTTCTAAAATCCCATCGTTCCCTATTATAATTTTGCTTTATATCTTAGTTTTATGTTCGAAAAACTGCTTCCATACCTGAAAAATAAATATGTCATTGCCATCCTGGCTTTTTTCATTTGGATGATGTTTTTCGACAGGAATAATATCATCAATCAGGTTAAGCTGGTTTATACTTTAAAAGGATTGAATCAGCAGAATGAATATTATATGCAGGAAATGAAAAAGGACTCGGCTGAACTTGTTAAATTAAGAACTGATTCTTCAAGCCTGGAGAAATTTGCCCGTGAAAAATACCTCATGAAAAAGGAAAATGAAGACATTTTCTTAATTGTGAAAGAAGAAGATTAAACCCTAATTTCATTCCAAGATATACTTCTCGTTTTGTTCCAGAATTATTAACTTTTTACCGGTAGCAGTAATCTTATCCTGTCTTGTATGATGACATAGAATTATTTTCTTAGTATCAATTTTTTGATTGTGTTCATAAATATCGATAAGCAGCCAGGGATTGACAAAGGCAATATCCAGATTTTTTAAAGAAAGTAAGTGTTCTTTATCATGTGTATCTCCACTGATATAGATTCTTTTGCCATTCCATTCTATCAGGTAAGAATAATGTTTAAAAGAAAAGCCATGCGGTGTCTTAAAAAAACTAACCGAAAAGTCGGGATAGAGGCTGTTTAGTTCGTCAAGTGAAATTTTACTTTTTTTTGATATTCTTAGCCGAACCGGTCGAGGTGCAAAAAGCCTGGTGTTTAATTTTTTGAAAAGTTTTTTTCTAAAGTGGTCAGCATGTCCATGGGTATAAATACAAAAATCAGGTTTAACCGAATCAATGACCGACTTATCATACTTCATATATCCATAAACACCTGATCGGTATGGAAAATCCACCAAAAAACTAAAGCTGCTGTCACTTAAATAAAAACCGCAGTTGCCGATAAATTGAATAGAAATATTATTTTCCTGTGATTTCAAAAATCCAAAATTGATTAGAACTATTAATAAAACGAAAACTAATTTTTTCAAAATAATAATCTGTTTGCCTCCACGAAATTAATATTATTCAGAAATTATTTTGAATAAATATTTTAACTCAGGCAACTTGTATGTGAATAGATTTGTCTATTTTTACCGATTCTAAATTATAATAAGAAATGGCAGTTACCGAAGCGCAAATATTGGATGCCCTCAAACATGTGAATGACCCTGATTTAAAGAAGGATCTTATATCCCTTAACATGATCAGGAATATCAAGATTGAAGGGAAAAAAGTTAGTTTTGAACTTGTGTTGACAACTCCGGCATGTCCGTTGAAAGGGTTGATGGAAAAGGATTGTGTTGATTCGATTCACGAACGTGTTTCCAAAGACTTAGAAGTAGAAGTGAAAATGGAGTCAGTGGTTTCAACCCGAAGGAAGGAAACTGAAGCTATGCTTAAGGGTGTAAAAAATATTATTGCTGTAGCTTCAGGTAAGGGTGGGGTAGGAAAATCTACCATAGCTACAAATCTGGCTATTTCACTTGCCAAATCCGGGGCAAAAGTTGGTTTGCTCGATGCTGATATTTACGGTCCTTCGGTGCCACTGATGTTTGATCTGGAGGGTGAGCAACCTAAAGGAAAAGAGGTTGATGGAAAAACCAAAATTATTCCCATTGAGAAATACGGTATTAAACTTTTATCCATTGGCTTCTTTGTTGATCCTTCCCAGGCATTGATCTGGCGTGGGGCAATGGCTACCAATGCTTTGAACCAACTGATAAATGATACCGATTGGGGTGAACTGGATTATTTTATCATTGACTTGCCACCTGGTACCGGTGATATACACTTGACGCTTGTGCAGACACTTCCTGTAACAGGCGCTGTTATTGTCAGTACTCCCCAGGAAGTGGCCCTGGCTGATGCCCGAAAAGCTTTCAGCATGTTTAAGCAAAAAGAGATCAATGTTCCAATCATTGGTTTGGTTGAGAATATGTCGTGGTTTACACCTGCTGAATTGCCCGATAATAAATATTACATTTTCGGAAAAGATGGTGGTAAGAAACTGGCAGAAGATTCAAATGTCATTTTGGTTGGCCAGATTCCAATTGTGCAAGGAATCCGTGAATCAGGAGATAATGGCCGACCGGTAGCTTTGGAGGATAATACAGTTATTGGAAAGGCATTTATGGAACTGGCTCAAAATGTGGCCCAACAAGTGGCTATCAGGAATGCGAAACTTGA
>JAIOTR010000043.1 GCA_021106665.1 Bacteroidales bacterium | reverse complement strand
TTTTCAATGGCTTTACCAATCCAAACTTTTGCCTCTTCGTAATATCCCATTTTATAAAGTACCCATCCGTATGTATCCTGGTTCGCCGGACTGTTGGGTCTTAATTCAGTTGATTTTTTCGCCATCTTAGCTGCCTTTTCCAGATTTTCATTCCTAAGCGAAAGATAATAAGCATAGTTGTTTAACACATAATCATTTTCAGGATCACGCTTCAATGCTTCTTCATATGCTTCATCCGATTTTTCATTATCCTTCAGTTGGTTATAGGCATCACCCAAATAGGAATAAATCTGGATTTCCATAGGTGTATTGTTAACAATGAACTTCATGCCCCTTGTCAAAATCTCAATACATTCATCCCAGTTTTTTTTCTGGTAATAAGCGCCTCCGGCAAATAAATATGGGACGGGTTGCTCAGGAAACAACTCAATGGTTTTGAGGCTTTCCTCAAGCATGGCATCAACATCATTCAATTCAGATTCGGCAAATAATAATTGTTCCCAAACCAAATATTTACTGCTATCCATTGAAATTACATCCCTGAATGCATCCCTTGCGGCTTCATATTGTTTATCCTGAAAAAGAAAATCTCCATACATCGAATGTGACTTGGGATCATCCGGGTGTGTTTCAACCAATAATTCAGATAATTCAAATGCCTGACCTTTCATATCAGAGTAAATTTCATTAATGGTATAGTATGTCAGTAAAATTTGAATCTTCGAATCAATATCCAAGTTCGGATTACCAAATCCTAATTTCAATTCTTCAAAAGCTTTTTCTTCCTCTCCATTTTTCCGGTAATAGTCAGCCAGGGAAATGTGAATATAAGGATTATCAGGATCTATTTCCGTGATCTTTTGATACGCCTGCCCGGCTTTTTCATTCATTCCATTGGCAAGGCACATTTCAGCAAGCACAGCATAATATTTACTCTCGTTTGGATAATGTTCTATCAGTTTTTCAATTTCTAAAATCGCTTTATTCACCTTTTTCTCCTGAAGGTAAATACTTTGTTTTTTCATTGAAAACTCTTCGGTCACACCAATTTTATCTTCAAGGTCATCGTAGACTTTAATGGCGTCATCCATTTTACCTGCATATAGGAATGAAATAGCCAGTTTGTTATAATATTCAAGATTAAAAGGATTCGATTCAACTAACTTTTCATAAACCTTTGCGGCATCATTGTACCGCTCAAAAGATTGAAGAAGGCTTGCATGAAAGAAAAGGTAATAATCGTTATACGGATCAATTTCAGCTGCTTTTTCAGATAACTCAAGAGCATCTTCCGGTAGATTTTGAATCAACTTTATTTTAGCCAACTCATACATTGAGGCAGCATCAACAGGATCAATGTCAATACATTTTTGGTATAATTTTCCGGCTTCATCATAATTACCAAGCAACTTCTGCTTGCTGGCATCAATAAAAATAGCTGAATTGTTTACTCCCTCGAAATTTGCACTTTTTTGAACTGAATCCTGTTTACGTGAACGAGGACTTTTTTCTGTAGTTTTACAAGACGTGAAACTTAATACAAGAAGAAGGCTTAATATACCAAGAAGATGTTTTTGCATTAATATAATGTGTCTGATTTTCAATCTTTTGAATTTGTAAGAATTATTATTTTGTTCCCGTACTCCCAAAGCCACCTGCTCCCCTTTTCGTTTCCTCCAGCTTATTAACTTGAACCCATTCTGCTTGTTCGTGTCTGCTGATAACCATTTGAGCTATTCGTTCCCCATCCTTAATAACAAAATCTTCATTAGAAATGTTTGCCAGAATAATTTTTATCTCTCCCCTATAATCTGCATCTATTGTACCCGGAGCATTCAATAAAGTTATCCCTTTTTTTATTGCCAGTCCGCTGCGAGGCCTTATCTGCGCTTCATATCCGACAGGTAGTTCAATAAACAGTCCGGTTGGGACCAAAGCCCTATCCAATGGTTTAAGCAAAATATCTTCATCAATATTTGCCCTCAAATCCAAACCAGCTGAAGCCGGTGTTTCATAAGAGGGCAAGGGATGTTTAGATTCGTTTACTATTTTAACCTTCATTCTATAAGCTCGTTTAAAAGGAACGCAAAAATAGGTAAAAAAGTCAGCAATGTGCGTTAAATCTTGTTAAAAGGCTCATGGGATAGATTCGCTATTGTTTCTTTTTTGAAATGGGTTTAAGATCGGGTTTCTCACCAAAATAAACAACCGAAAGAAACAGCACAATCATTATTGAATTTACAAGCAACCTTAAACTTAATTCTTGAATATTAAGTATTCTGCTAAGGCCAAATACGATAAGTGCAACTGCTATATAAAAAAGTATCTTGTTCAGGTCATATTTTACAGGATAATGTTTTCTACCCCAGAAATAGGATATTATCATCATGGAAAGATAACATGCAAAATGCCCCCATGCAGCTCCCAGATAACCATACTTCGGAACAAGCAAAATATTCATTAAAATGGTAATGCCCGAACCGACTAACGCAATAATTGCCCCGTATTTGGTAATATCGTTTAATTTATACCACACTGATAAATTAAAGAATATGCCGAGGAAAAGATTAGCCAATAAAACGATAGGAACAATAAATAACCCTTCCCAAAATTCCGGTCCAATGAAATATTTGAAAATATCAATGTATAGGGTAACGGCTAAAAAGATCAGTAAACCAAATATTACAAAGTATTTCATTACATCAGCGTACACTTGCTTTGCATTATTCTCTTTTGCCTGTGAAAAGAAAAAAGGTTCTGCAGCATATCTGAACATCTGGATAAATAAGGTCATCAATACAGCCAGCTTATAGTTGGCTCCATATATTCCCAACTGCCCCATGATATATTTGTCAGCGTCAACAATCCCTTCAGGAACTTTTGCCAGGTATTTGAAAATGATCTTATCTGAAACTTCGTTGATCATTCCGGCCAAACCCACAATCAATAGCGGAAAAGCATAAACCAACATCCGTTTCAATAAATCAGGATCGAGAACAATTTTAATTTTTAGTATTTGAGGCAATAGCAGAATTACAGCAACAATGCTGGCCACTAAATTGGAAATAAACACATACCCTATTCTAATCTCAGGATTGTAAAAGAATAAGAATGATGAATCAGGATTGGATTTGTACAAAATATCACAAATCCAGATAAAATACAGGTTTAATCCTACATTGATGGACACAGTAATAATTCTAATCAAAGAGAACCTGATTGGCTTGTTCTGTTGTCTGAGGTAAGCAAACTGAATGGCCGTAAATGCATCAATTCCAATTATGATTGCGGAATATATGATCAAATCCTGACTCTGCGGATATTTCATTAAAACAGAGATAGGATCAATAAAAACGATGACCAGAATTATAAACAACAGAGATGTAAAAAAGATACTGATCAGGGAAGTGCTGAATACTTTTTTAGGATTACCCTTTTCAGCATGCCTGAAAAAGGAAGTCTCCATGCCATAAAGCAAAAGGACAAAAAAGAAAGCTATATAGGCATACAGCTCAGTGATAACACCATATTCATCACCCAGAAAAAGCCTGGTATATAAAGGAACAAGTAAGTAATTAAGAAGCCTCGGAACGATTGTTCCTAATCCATATATGGCTGTTTGTCCTGCAAGTTGTTTTAGTGGATTCAATCCTGGATTTTATTATTATCCTAACGCAAATGTATACATTATTGTTTGATTCTTTAATTGGCTTGTTTTGTTGAAATACTTCAACCAATTATTATATATTCAGATATCTAATTTTATTTATAACTATTATAAATTACTTCAGTTTTTTGCAAAAACTAAAAAGTACCATAAATTTACCGGTCAAATCAATTCTTCTACGTTGCTAAACAGGTTGACAATTTCTAACATAATTAATTATAAAACTTTAAAATTTATAAAATGATGAAAAATTACAGAACTGTTTATTTTTTAATGGTTTGTTTTTTATTGGCAGGCCAAGTGGTATTTTCTCAATCCTATAACTACGACGATAGTTGGGGTAATCATGGTTTTACACTGGAAGCCGAAAATAGCAACAGTGTAACGATCAATTATTCTGTCACTGATTTCTATCTTGAAGATGTGGATATCAAAGGTGAGCAAATGAAAGCACTTAAAATTCCGGGAGTCTTTCTTCCAAATGATGAGGGTGCTCCAGATCTCCCGGGATCCGGAAGATATATTGCTATCCCTCATGGTGCAACTGCATCCTTCAACATTGTTGCTTCAAAAACTGAGACATTTAAGAACATCAACATTGCTCCTGCTCCCAGGATACCTCTCGATACGGACAAAGGTCCGCTCCACTATGAAAAGGATATGAAAATATATTTAAAAAATGAATA
>JAIOTR010000177.1 GCA_021106665.1 Bacteroidales bacterium | reverse complement strand
GTAATAACCCTGTATATAGTTGTTTTGGACTGGATTATCAAGACATGGGAGCTACTGCCATAGATAATGAAGATGGGGATATCACACACAAAATCAACACAACCTCTAATGTTGATATTGAAGCTATCGGTGAGTACGAAGTAAAATATACTGTTGAGGACAATGCCGGAAATAAAACCACTGCAACTCGAACTGTTGAAGTGATCTATTGTAAATAAACCATAGTTATATAAAAAGTTTAGATGCTGAACAAAACCTGGTACACCGGAAACACCTATGCAATATTAGCTTTGAAGCTTTTATTCGTTTTGTTTCTTTTATCTGTTTCCAGGATGCTGATCTACTTTTTTAATGTTTCGCTTTTTTCTGATATTCGTACCGGCCATTTAATTTATATAAGTTTAGCCGGTTTGCGCTTTGATTTGTTTACCCTTGTTATTGCGAATTTTCCTTTCATTGTTTTAAACGCAATTCCTCTTGCCTTAAAGTACAATAAAACATATCAGTCGTTAAATAATGTGCTTTTTTATATATTAAATGCATTGGCGTTAATGGTCAATTTTATTGATATTATTTATTTCCGATTTACCTTAAAAAGAATGACCTTCGATATATTCGACTATGTTGATGGAAACAGCAATGAAATAATTTCACTTATCCCTGACTTTATTCACGATTTTTGGTTTCCTTTTTTACTTTACATTTTCTTTGTTATACTTCTTGTTTGGGTGGGTGAGCATGTTAAAATTGATTATAAAAAGCAGAAGCACTATAGATTAAAGAATTATTTATTTGATTCAATAAAGTTTGTATTTATCGCCATTTTATTTGTAATAGTCGGCCGTGGAGGACTCCAGTATAAACCAACTCATATTGTTGATGCCGGGCAACATACAAAACCAAGGTACTTTCCAATAATTTTAAATACTCCGTTTACAATTATTAAAACTAAGGATGAATCAGGGATCGCAGAGAAGAGCTATTACAGGAATAAAGAAGAACTTGACATGGTTTTTAGCCCTGTTCAGCATAGTAGAGGTATTCCAGAAGATTTTAATGATCAAAATATTGTAATACTGGTTCTGGAGAGTTTTACATCTGAACACAGTAGGTATTTAAATCCAACGCTACAAAATGGAAAATACCAGGGATATACTCCGTTTCTTGATTCATTGATGAAACAAAGCCTTACTTTCAGAGGTTTTGCAAACGGACAAAAATCAATTGAGGGCATACCGGCTATTATATCAGGTATTCCATCGCTGATGAACAGCCCTTATTTAATTTCCCCATATGCAGGAAATGAAATTAACTCACTTCCCGGAATGCTTAAATCCAAAGGCTATACATCTGCCTTTTATCATGGTGGGACAAACGGTACCATGAGTTTTGAATCGTACACCAAAATTGCCGGTTTTGATAAATATTACGGAAGATATGAATATGATAATGATGAAGATTTCGATGGAAAGTGGGGAATTTTTGATGAAGAATATTTACAATACACTGCCAATATGTTAGATGTAACAGAGGAACCATTTATGGCTTGTATTTTTACGTTATCATCACACCATCCGTATACAATACCTGATAAGCATAAAGATCGATTTCCAAAAGGAACTTTGAAAATTCACGAGAGCATTGGTTATACAGATTATTCTCTCAGGATGTTTTTTAATTCGATCAAAAAATCTGATTGGTTCAATAATACATTATTTGTAATAACTGCCGATCATACCTATGGCGGGAAATATCCATTTTATAAAACTTCGGTTGGGGATTATGCTATTCCGGTTGTTTTTTATCACCATAATGAAGATTGGGAAAAGTTGAGTGGTCTTACTGTTCAACAAACTGATATTTTGCCAAGCTTACTTGATTATCTTAACTATGACAAAGATTATGTTGCTTTTGGCCAGAGTGTATTTGATTCAATTTCGGATCGTTTTGCAATTTCATATTTGTCAGGCGTATATCAAATGATACAAGGTGATTATGCTTTTGAGTTTGATGGTGAAAAAGATATTTCTTTATTCAATTATAAAATAGATAGTTTATTAAGTGTGAATTTAATTCATCAAGAGGATTCTATTACCACTGAAATGGGCAAATTATCCCGGGCCATTGTGCAGCAATATAATGATCGTATGATACATAACGAACTTACAGTAAAGGAATAGTTGAGTATATGAAAAAGAAGATTGTTTTTATTGTGAACCCGATTTCGGGTGTATTTAAAAAGGACAATATCGTAGGCCAGATTGAAAACAATATTGATCATTCAAAATTTGACTTTTCTATAAAGTACACCAAAGAGCCTGGTCATGCAACTGAAATTTGTCGTGACCATGTTGCACAAGGAACCGAATTTATTATAGCTGTTGGAGGGGATGGTTCGGTAAATGAAATTGCCAAGGGATTGGTCGGATCCAAATCAACCCTGGGAATAATTCCTGCCGGATCGGGTAATGGTTTGGCACACCATCTGAAAATCCCGGTTAATTATAGAAAAGCAATAGATGTAATAAACCGTGGGAAAATAATTAAGATTGATACCGGGTCTATCAATGATATACTATTTGTAAGCATCGCAGGTATTGGGTTTGATGGATTTGTCGCAAGTAGGTTTGCTAAAAGTGAGCGCCGGGGCTTCCTGACATATTTAAGGATAGTTACGGAAGAATATCCTGATTATAAACCAAAAAGATATACCATTAGAGTTAATAACCAGATAATAAAAACAAGAGCGCTTTTCCTGACCTTTGCCAATTCCGATCAATTCGGATACAATACTACCATTGCTCCAAGTGCGCGTATAGATGATGGATTGCTCGAAGTGATCATCATGAAAAAACCTCCGATCATTGAAATCCCATTGCTTGCTAGTCTGTTGTACTGGCGCAAGATCGACAAATCAAAATTTATTGAAATTTTGAGAGCCCCTGAACTTTTTGTTGAAACCAAGAAAAAAAGATGGGTCAATATTGATGGTGAACCTATGAAACTTGGGAAAAAGCTACACGTTAAAATTCATCCTCAGTCATTAAATATTATTGTCCCCAACTCATCTGGTATGCTATCTCGTGTATTTTAATATGATTAAGCTAAATAGAAGTAGAATTATTCCTGACCGATTCTTCATGGGATAATATTTTACTTGTGGTATAATTATTAGATGATATCGATGTAAAGATGGTTGCGCTTATAAAATAAAAAAAAGCCTTGCGATTCTCCACTTTTCACAAGGCTTTCCCAAAATATTATTTTATATCAACTCAGTACTTCCGAAACCAGATCGGCAGCTTCACGCAAAAGTATTGCTGAATGTACT
>JAIOTR010000121.1 GCA_021106665.1 Bacteroidales bacterium | reverse complement strand
TAAAGCCAGTTTTTCCTTTGCTTTTTGATCCATTTCAAGTTTTATTCCTTTTTCCTCCAATGACTTATAAAGGCTTTTAAGGTGAATCTCAAAAATTTTCACAACATTTTCCTCAGATATTGGAGCAAAAGGTACAATTTCCGTCAACCTGCCTAAAAATTCAGGTCGAAAATGATTACTCATTATATCCATCAAATCGTTAGACTTGGGTATGTTTCCTTTATTAAATGATTCAACTATAAAATTACTTCCGATATTCGATGTAAACAGCACCACCGCGTTTGAGAAATCTCCTTCCTTGCCCAACCTGTCGTGAAGCTTACCTTCATCCAAAATCTGCAGGAAAATGTCAAAAACTGATGAATGGGCTTTTTCAATTTCATCAAAAAGCACTACGGCATAAGGTCTCTGCCTTATTTTATTGACTAATAAACCACCTTCTTCATAACCAACATATCCCGGAGGCGCACCATACAACAAAGCAGCTGAATGTTCTTCTTTGAACTCAGACATGTCAAATCGGATCAAATAAGATTCATCCTGGAAAAGAAATTCTGCCAATGATTTTGCCAGTTCGGTTTTTCCGGTACCGGTAGGCCCTAAAAAGAAAAAAGAACCTATTGGTTGCCCGGCTTTACTTAAACCAGAGCGAGATTCAAGTATAGCAGCAGCAATACTTTTAATAGCATGGTCTTGCCCCACAACTCTTTTTTTAATGTACTCTTCTGTATTCAGTAACTTTTCCCGTTCTTTTGATTGTAATTTACCAAGTGGGATACCTGTTTTCGCAGCTACAATGGCTCCAACATCTGATTTATCAAGTGAGTCAACTTTCTTCTTTGCGTGCTTTTCAAGTTCATTCAGTATTTTTACGGAATATTTATATTTTTCACCTGCTGATTTAAACGGTTTAATTTTTTCTTTATCATCTAATTTTGAAAATAATATAGGTGAAATCTGGTTTTTAAGATTTGAATAAAACCAATCAAGTTCACTGTTATCGGTTGTATTTTTTTTAGGCTTATATTGCTCTAACTCTTTTTTAAGCTCCTGAATTTTTTGGAAGGAAATATCAGTCATTAATCTAATCCCTGACATGGTGTGATCGATCAAATCAATTGCTGAATCAGGTAAACACCGTTCTTTTAGAAATCTTTTAGATAGCCTTATAGCTTCCATACAAACATTTTCATCAGCTTTTATTTTATGATGATTTTCTAAAGATGGAGCAATCTCCTTTAACATCCTAAATGCAGTATGTTCATCAGGCTCATAAATTTTAATTAACTCAAATTATCTGTTAAATGCTTCATCTGTTTCAATGAACTTAGTATAATTATCAATTGATGTTGTGCCAATTATTGTTAGATTCCCCCTTGAAAGCTCTGGTTTTAAAAGATTGGCTGCTCCTGACGTACCACCATGCTGATCAAGTAGCATATGCAATTCATCTACAAATAGAATTGCTTTATCAAATTGTTGAATTTCCTTGATAATACTCTTAAGTCTGTCTTCAACTTCACCCTTATATGATGCACCGGCAATTAATGAGCCATAATCGAGTTCAAAAATTTTGGCATCTTTAAGATTATCAGGAACTTTATCATCAATAATACATTGTGTAAAGCCATTTGCAAGAGATGTTTTGCCAACTCCGGCATCTCCCAATATCAATACATTCGATTTTGATCTTCTGCCTAATATTTCAGTAATGGCTCTTATTTCACTGTCTCGTCCAATTACAGGGTCCAGCTTTCCTTGTGCAGCGTGTTCATTTTTATCAATACAATATTTCAATAATGCATTTGAGGTTGGTTTCTTTTCTTTTTTGGTTTCACCGGGTTCACTAACACCTACAATATTTTGAATTTCTTTTTTTTCTATTAGAGCATCAATTATTTCTTTCTGATTTAATGTAAAAGTTTTAAGCTGCTCATAATTAAAACCAACCCCAGGAGTACTGATAGCTGCTAAAACACAATGCGCATCAATTTGATCTTTTGAAAGTTTAATTCGAATGGTATCGGCCTCCCGAAATACAGTTTGAAGTTCTTTATCTGCTGGAGGGCTTTCAGGTATACTCGATGATTTTGGACACGATTCTATGCGAACTTCTGCCCAATCTTCCAAATAGTAAAGGTCTTTATCCAAAGATAAGAGAAAATCTGTCAAGCCAACATTTTTATGCAACACTCCTTTGAGCATATGTGCCGGTGATAATTCTTCATTCTTGTTTTCCTTTGCTACTGACTGAGCAATGTTTATTGCCTGAATTAAATTGTCGGAAAAATTAGTATTTGATATGTCGGCCATAATTATTTTTGGTTCATTTAATGAATCAGGCTATAAAAATAATAGTTTTTTCTAATTATTCCCAGGAAAAAACGATTAGTTAAAAACAAAGTGCTAATAAAATATCAATCGTAGCCTATTTCCAAATAACTTCTGTAAACAAAATGACAACTGATTCCTGAACCTGACCTGCTGGGTATCAACAAAACATTAACAGTATTTTTAAGAAAAAGTCCTGCATCATCTCGATGCAGGACTTTCTGTTTTATATACTCCCTAACTCAGGACCAGTAAGATAAAATTTCATCTCTTGATGATTTTTTTCTAATGATTATTTCTTATGGATTTTAATTTTATCTTAGCCACCTTTTAAAATTCTTGATTTAATAATTTGAGATTCCGATTTAGATGAAAAAAGATTACGGTTCAGATAAATTGTCAGCGCTGAATGCAAAATTTGAAGCCCAGAAAATTGCTTTTGG
>JAIOTR010000386.1 GCA_021106665.1 Bacteroidales bacterium | reverse complement strand
TTATTATCAATTTTATTAGTACAGGGAACAAGACGAATACCGGTGCAATATGCGAAAAGAATAGTTGGAAACAAACAATATGGAGGAGTACGGCAATATATTCCTTTGAAAGTAAATGCAGCCGGTGTTATGCCTATTATCTTCGCTCAGGCAATTATGTTCCTGCCAATTACACTTGCAGGATTTACTAATTCGGAAAGTATGTCGGGTTTTGTAAACGCATTTGCAAATATTAATGGATTTTGGTATAATTTCACATTCTTCATTATGATCATTCTATTTACATATTTCTATACTGCCATTACGATCAATCCAAATCAAATGGCGGATGATATGAAGAAAAATGGAGGATTTATACCGGGAGTAAAGCCTGGAAGAAAGACTGCTGAGTTTATTGATAACATTATGTCACGAATTACTTTGCCAGGTTCAATGTTCCTTGGTTTCGTGGCAATTATGCCGGCACTGGTAAGTCTATTTGGTGTAAGTACACAATTTGCTCAGTTTTATGGCGGTACATCGTTATTGATTTTGGTGGGTGTTGTGCTAGATACATTACAGCAGATTGAAAGTCACTTATTAATGAGGCATTATGACGGATTAACAAAATCAGGCAGGATCAAAGGCCGGTCTTCATTTAGTATGACTGGATAAGATTTCGCTGAATTGTAATTGCTAATGATTTATATTAAGACCGAAGAAGAAATTGAATTAATAAAAGAAAGTTCTTTACTTGTTGGTAAAACCTTAGCTGAGGTAGCTAAATTGATTAAACCCGGGATCAGGACAATTGACCTTGATAATCGTGCTGAAGAATACATTAAAGATCATGGCGCACTTCCTGGATTTAAAGGATATAATGGATTTCCATATTCACTGTGCATTTCGATAAACGAAAATGTAGTACATGGCTTTCCATCGAACAGGGAATTAAAAGATGGAGATATTGTTTCGGTGGATTGTGGAACATATAAAAACGGTTTTTACGGAGATTCGGCTTACACTTTTACTGTTGGTGAAGTGAAAGAAAAAATCCTGAAATTACTGGAACGGACAAAGGAGTCGCTTTATATCGGAATTGAAATGGCTATAGAAGGAAACAGGGTAGGAGATATTGGAAATGCCATTCAAAATTATGTTGAGGATTTTGGCTACTCAGTTGTAAGGGATTTGGTCGGTCATGGATTGGGTAAAAATTTGCATGAAAAGCCGGAAGTACCTAACTACGGAAGAAGAGGTACAGGTGCTAAATTGAAAGAAGGAATGGTATTGGCCATTGAACCCATGATCAACCTGGGAACAAAAAAGTTGTTCAGGAAAATGATGGTTGGACTATCAGGACAGCAGACAGGTTACCTTCGGCTCATTTCGAACATGATGTAGCTGTAAGAAAAGGTAAGGCTGAAATCCTGTCAACTTTTGAATATATTGAAGAAGTATTGGATCAGAAAATTAATTATTGAATTTAATAAATATTATTTCGGTTTTTTATGGCAAAACAAGCCTCAATAGAACAAGACGGAACAGTTATAGAATCATTGGGAAATGCAATGTTCCGTGTAGAACTTGAAAACGGGCACATTATCACAGCCCACATTTCAGGTAAAATGCGTATGCATTATATAAAAATTTTACCGGGAGATAAAGTAAAGTTGGAAATGGCTCCCTATGATTGGACAAAAGGCCGGATTACATTTAGATACAAATAAAAAGTAGTAAAATGAAAGTAAGGGCATCAATTAAGAAAAGGACACCCGATTGCAAAATTGTTCGACGTAAGGGTCGTTTGTATGTGATTAATAAGAAAAATCCAAAATACAAGCAAAGACAAGGATAATTGATTTTAGATTTACGAATAACGATTTACAATTTAAAAAATAAAAATATATGGCTCGTATAGCAGGTATCGACATACCAAAAAACAAAAGGGGAGTAATATCATTAACCTATATTTACGGGATTGGGAGATCAAAAGCTGAAAAAATACTTATTGAGGCCGGTGTTGATTTGAACAAAAAAGTGGATGATTGGACAGATGATGAACAAAACAACATCAGGAATGTCATCAGCGAGAAGTATAAGATAGAAGGTGAATTGAGGTCGGAAGTACAAATGAACATTAAGCGATTAATGGATATAGGTACTTACAGGGGAATCAGGCATAGGATTGGTTTACCACTTAGAGGACAGAGTACTAAAAATAATGCCCGTACACGTAAAGGCAGGAAAAAAACTGTTGCAAATAAGAAAAAAGCTATTAAGGGTTAATGCAATAATATTTTTGAATAGCATACAAAATAGATTAAATATATTTTTTTATGGCAAAGAAAACCAGGACTTCGAAGAAAAGGGTTGTTAAAGTAGAACCAACTGGAAAAGCATACATTAGTGCGTCATTTAATAACATTATTATTACGCTGACAAATAATTCCGGACAGGTTATATCATGGGGATCTGCAGGAAAGATGGGATTTCGGGGATCGAAAAAGAACACCCCATATGCCGCTCAAATGGCAGCTGAAGATTGTTCGAAGGTTGCTTATGATCAAGGTTTGAGAAAAGTAAAGGTCTATGTAAAAGGCCCTGGCTCAGGAAGGGAATCAGCAATAAGAACGCTTCATTCATCCGGTATTGAAGTTACCGAAATCAATGACGTAACACCTCTGCCGCATAATGGTTGCAGGCCTCCAAAAAGGAGAAGAGTGTAAATGTTTTAATTACATGAATTTAGATTTTTAACTTTAAATTATAAAAAAGAAAATTAATTAGAAATGGCTAGATATATTGGTCCGAAAACAAAGATAGCACGTAAATTCAAGGATTCAATTTATGGTCCGGATAAGTATTACGACAGAAAGAACTATCCTCCCGGACATCACGGTAACTCAAGACGACGCAGAAAACAATCTGAGTATGGTATCCAGTTACAGGAAAAACAAAAGGCAAAATATACCTATGGAATTCTTGAAAGACAATTTAGAAATGTATTTGCAAAGGCTTCCCGTAAGAAAGGTATTACCGGTGAAATTTTACTTCAATTGATCGAAGCAAGACTTGACAATGTTGTTTTTCGTATGGGAATAGCTCCTACCAGAGCTGGTGCACGTCAGTTGGTTTCACACCAACACATTACTATTAATGGAAAAAATTTAAGTGTTCCGTCTTACTCAGTTAAACCAGGTGATGTTGTTGGAGTAAGAGAAAAATCCAAATCACTTGAAGCAATTACAAATTCACTTGCTTCCCGGTCGACTAATTTCTCTTGGATTGAATGGAATGAAGATCAGTTATCCGGGAAATTCCTGAATTACCCTGAAAGAGATGAGATTCCTGAGAACATCAAAGAACAACTTATCGTTGAATTATATTCAAAATAAAAAATTAATCTGACAATCAACAATTATCTATAAAATAAAATAGCGGATAATGGCAGTTTTAAATTTTCAAAAACCAGATAAAGTTATCATGATTGAAGCCGATGAATTCAGAGGTATATTTGAATTTCGTCCGCTTGAACCAGGCTTTGGTATTACCATAGGTAATGCATTAAGAAGAATTCTATTATCCTCACTCGAAGGATATTCAATAACATCAATTAAAATTGATGGCGTTGAGCAGGAGTTTTCTACTATTAAAGGTATTGTAGAAGATGTTACTGAAATAGTTTTGAATTTAAAGAAAATACGATTCAGAAGGCAGATTGACAGTGAGAACAGCGAAAAAGTTAATATTGTAATTGGTGATCAGGAAGTATTCAAAGCAGGTGATATTAACAAATTTCTGTCCGTATTCCAGGTATTGAATACGGAGGAAGTCATTTGTTATATGGAGCCCAATGTTAAGCTATCAATTGAACTGACCATTGAAAAAGGGAGAGGTTATGTTCCTGCTGAAGAAAACAAGACGCTGAATGCTTCGCTTGGAACAGTTTTCCTTGACTCTATTCATACACCCATTAAAAATGTAAAATTTCATGTTGAAAATTTCAGAGTCGAGCAAAAAACTGACTATGAGAAGCTAATTCTGGAATTGGAAACCGATGGATCCATTCACCCTAAGGAAGCTTTGAAAGAAGCAGCAAAAATTCTCATTCATCATTTCATGCTGTTTTCAGATGAAAGGATTACACTTGATACGGAAGAAAAAACGGTAACAGAGGAATTTGATGAAAGCTCATTGCATACAAGACAATTGCTTAAAACCAAGCTGGTTGACCTTGACTTATCCGTTCGTGCATTGAATTGTTTGAAAGCTGCTGATGTTGAAACCCTGGGTGATTTGGTTCAATTTAATAAAAACGATTTGTTGAAATTCAGAAATTTTGGTAAAAAATCTTTAACAGAGCTTGAAGAATTGGTTAAGGTAAAAGGACTGGAATTTGGAATGAATATATCGAAGTATAAATTAGATAAGGAATAATTGCGATGAGACACAGGAGAAAATTTAATCATTTATCTAGAAAGAGCGCACATAGAAAAGCAATGCTGGCTAATATGGCCACTTCGTTAATTTTGCATAAAAGAATACATACCACTGTTGCAAAAGCAAAAGCATTAAGAACATATGTTGAACCGTTGATCACAAAATCAAAAGAAGATACAACAAATTCTCGAAGAGTTGTTTTTAGTTACTTACAAAGCAAAGAAGCTGTTACGGAATTATTCAGGGAAATATCAGCTAAAGTTGCTGACAGGCCGGGTGGATATACACGCATCATTAAGTTACCGAATCGACTTGGAGATAATGCTGAAATGTGCATGATGGAACTAGTCGATTTTAATGAAAATCTCCTTGCTGAAAAAGAAGCTAAGCCAAAAACCGGGAGAAGAAGAAGAAGTTCTGCAAAGAAAAAAGCTGATGATCAGGTGCCTGCTGAAACTGCAGCAGTCAAAGAGGCTGAAGTTGATGCTGAAGTAAAGACAGAAGAAGTTGCTGAAGAAGTGGTTGAGGAGGCTAAAGCTGAAGAAACAGCGGAAGCTAAAGTTGAAGAAGCAAAACCGGAGGAAGAAGTGAAAGTTGAAGCAAAAGATGACTATGTAAAAGAAGAAAAGAAGACAGAAGAGCCCGTGGCTGAAGCGAAAGTGGAAGCTAAATCAGAAGAGGTTAAGGCAGAGGAACCAGCAAAAGATAATAAAGAGGAAGTAAAAGATAAAGATGCTCCTGAAGAAAAAGAAGAAGAAAAACCTGTTAAAGAAGAGAAAAAAGATAACACCAAATAAGAATCCGAATAGTGGAGGAATTAATTAACTTCAATACAAGGATAAAGCTTTTGCTTTATCCTTTTTTGTTAATTTCGGTGAAATATTATTAATAAAAATCAGACAAACATGGGAAATATAATAAATATTAATGCAAGGCAAATACTTGATTCAAGGGGTAATCCAACCATTGAAGTAGATGTTATGACCGATGTAGGTGTCGTTGCACGGGCAGCTGTTCCTTCCGGCGCCTCAACAGGTGTTCATGAAGCTGTTGAACTCAGGGATGGAAATAAAAAAGTATATCTTGGCAAAGGTGTATTAAAAGCTGTTCACAATGTAAATAAAATTCTCAGTGAAGAATTAAATGGATATGATGTTGCAGATCAAAGTGAGATTGATGCAAGGATGCTTGAAATAGACGGTACTCCAAATAAAGCCAATCTTGGCGCTAATGCTATTCTTGGGGTTTCGCTAGCAGTTGCTCGAGCTGCAGCGATTGAATCTGATCAGGCATTATTTAGATATATTGGAGGAGTAAATGCGAATACATTGCCAATTCCGATGATGAATATTCTGAATGGAGGCTCTCATGCTGATAACAGCATCGATTTTCAGGAATTTATGATCATGCCTGTTGGTGCAAGCGCTTTTAGTGAGGCATTAAGAATGGGTGTTGAAGTTTTTCATAACCTTAAAGCTGTTCTTAAGAAAAAAGGCTATGCTACCAATGTAGGAGATGAGGGTGGATTTGCACCTAACCTTAAGTCAAATGAGGAAGCCATTAAAGTCGTTTTGCAGGCCATTGAAAATGCAGGGTACAAACCGGGTAAGGATATTTGCATAGCGCTTGACCCCGCTTCTTCAGAATATTATATTCCTGAAGAAAATGTGTACCATTTAAAATGGTC
>JAIOTR010000392.1 GCA_021106665.1 Bacteroidales bacterium | reverse complement strand
CCAAATTCAACAAACTATTAATACAGTATTAATTATAATTAAAAAAAAATGAAAAAATTCGCACTGGTATTACTGATTATCCCTTTTCTGATTAGTTGTAATCAGCAAAAGATCAAACAGCTTGAATCTAAGAGCGACAGCCTTGTTCAACAAGCCAACTTAAAAGATGAATGAAGTAATGAGTATCTGCAGGCATTTAATGAGACTCTATACAATCTTGATTCCATTAAAACAAAATAAATGATCATTTCCGACAGAACCGAAGGAAAAACTGAATTCAAGAAAAAAGCTAAGGATCAGATCAATGATGACATTAATACGATTTACCTTTTACTTACTGATACCAAAGACAAATTAGCTGAACTCAGGAAAAGACTTGGTAAATCTAACTACCAGGTTCAGGAGTTAGAGAAATTGGTTAATATTATGTCAAAACAAATAGAAGCAAAAGATGAGGAGATTGAATCACTTAGGTTGGATCTTGAAGCTATGAACATTAAAGTTACAACCCTAACAAAAGATGTTAGTGATTTGAAGCTGGAAACTGCAGAGCAACAAGTTGTAATAAAAGACCAGACTGAAATGATAGATGAGAAAACGATTGAACTAAATACAGCTTATTATGCAGTAGGAACTAAAAAGGAATTAAAAGAAAACAATATAATCTCAGCCGAAGGAGGTTTCATTGGAATTGGTAAAGGTAAAAAACTAAAGCCGGACTTTAATGCTGACTATTTTACCAAAATCGATATTAGGGAAACAATCCAGATACCCATTCCTGGTAAAAAAATTCAGGTTATAACAAGTCATCCTACAGAATCATACAAAATCACCGGTGAAGGTGACGAACGTGTTTTGGAAATTACCAACACTGCTGAGTTCTGGAAATCATCCAAACATTTAGTGGTTATTTCTGATTAATAAGTCAAAGAATAATATAATAAAGGCGGCTGACCAAATGGTCAGCCGCCTTTATTATTAGTTTTAATAATTACAAATTAACTTTAATACTCATCTTCATGAAAGAAGAAATCTTCTTTTGTTGGGTATTCAGGCCAGATGTCTTCTATTCTATCATAGGCTTCACCTTCGTCCTCAATCTCTTTCAGGTTCTCTATTACTTCCATCGGAGCGCCCGATCTGATTGCAAAGTCAATCAGCTCATCTTTTGTAGCCGGCCAGGGCGCATCTTCCAATTTTGAAGCTAATTCAAGTGTCCAGTACATTTACTGATTTTTTAGGATTCAATTTTTTGCAAAAATAATTTTTTTTGGGATAAATCAAACAAAATATGAAAAAATTGTATAAATAAGCTGAAAGCCTTTATTTAAAGGGTTTCCAAATCACATCTTCGACCTTAAAATCTTTTGCCAGTCTTCTTGCAAGCACAAAAAAGTAGTCAGATAGCCTGTTTAGGTACTTAACAATCAATTCATCTATCTCATATTTTTCTCCAATCTTTATTGTTAATCTTTCAGCGCGCCTGCAAATTGTTCGTGCTATATGACAATAAGATACAACCGGATGTCCTCCGGGTAAAATAAAAGATCTTAACTCCGGCAATTCCTTATTCATTTTATCTATTTCATTTTCCAGAATAGAAATGTCCTCATCAGAAAGGATTGGCAGTTTAGCAACATTCTCAGCTTTGTCAGAAGCCAAATGTGATTCTGCAATGAACAATTTTTTCTGAATATCGAGAAGTATCATTCTATAGTGATCATTTGAATTCAGATCACGCAACAATCCCACAAAGGAATTCAATTCGTCTACCGTACCATACGCATCAATTCTCTCATGATATTTTGGAACCCTGGTGCCACCCAATAAAGAAGTTTCTCCTTTATCGCCCCCTTTTGTATATATTTTTATTTCCTTGCTCATTCCTAAATAACCATGTAGATTTGAAAAGGTTTAATCATTTAGTGATTTTTATAAAATTATGATTTGGAATCGAGTTGATAATAATCCATTGTGCGGATATTTTTATTTAACTCATCAGATTCCACCTTTCCATCAATCAACCTTATTATTCTGTGAGCATGCCGGGCAATATCTTCCTCGTGGGTTACAACAATAATTGTATTTCCTGCTTTGTGAATTTCTTCAAGTAATCCCATGATTTCAATAGAAGTAACTGAATCAAGGTTTCCGGTTGGTTCATCTGCCAATATTATTGAAGGATGGTTTACAAGGGCCCGGGCTATTGCTACCCTTTGTCTTTGACCACCAGATAATTCATTGGGCTTATGCTCTACTCTATCTGTTAATTGAACCTGAGCCATCACTTCTTCTGCCCTTTGCAATCTTTTCACTTTATTGAAACCCGCATAAATAAGCGGAAGCATAACATTTTCTAAAGCCGAAGAACGAGGCAGAAGGTTAAATGTTTGAAATACAAATCCGATTTCTTTATTCCTGATCTCAGCCAAACTATTATCATCCAGTTTGCTCACATCTTTGTTATTCAAAAAGTATTGGCCACTGGTAGGTGTATCAAGGCACCCCAACAAATTCATCAATGTAGATTTTCCTGACCCGGAAGGCCCCATCAATGCCACAAATTCATTTTTATTCATTGTAAGCGATAATCCCCTCAATGCACGAACTACTTCTGTCCCAACCTTAAAATGTCTGGTGATATCAATTAATTTGATTACTTCCTGTTCCATACCCACATGTTTGAATTAAACAAAGATATAATAAAATTAAAACCGGATTGTAAAATGTTGTTTGGTTAATTCTTTTCGAACAAAAGCAAATCCCATATAAAAAACATCTATGGTCAATGATACACTGTTATGATTTTGAACATAATGCCATGCATTTTCCATTCCTTCAGACCAATGGATGTCATCAAAAACAAAAATGGTTTCATTGGATGCTTTTGTTAAACATTGTTCAAAATATTGTTTTGTAGGATCTTCCCTGTGGTTTCCATCAATAAAAACAAAATCCAGATTTTTCACTGATTGTAAAACTTCCGGCAGGACTTCATCAAAATTTCCATTTAACAGTTCAATATTATTAATCGAAAGTTTTTTAAAATTGTCAGCAGCGATTGCTGAAACATTTGGACAGCCTTCAATAGTAATTATTTTTGAATTGGAATTAGCCAGCGCCATGTATGCTGAGCTTAATCCCATTGATGTTCCAAGTTCCAATACTGTTTTTGGTTTGAAATAATTTACAAATCGATACAATAATCTGCCATGCTTTGTTGATTTTGAAGAATACCTGGTAATCTGACTTACAGTTCGTCGATTACTCTCACTAACAGTAGAACCTGCACCTAAATCTTTGATTTCAACAGTTCTGTTATCCTTTAATAATTCTTTCTTTAGATTTTCAACTTTGTTATAATCCTGATATTTAATTTTATTTTCAAAAACTTGGGTGATCAAGTCGAAAAGGAAGGGTGGATGGACATCATACTTGGTTAGTGATTTGGATCTGTATGACAAGTACTTTAAAATGAGTTTCAATTTTTGCACAAAGCAAATTTATATATAATTTCCATCTCACTTGTTTAATGATGTAAAAATCTGGATATATAATACAAACATTAAAAGTTTGTACTTTTGAGCTTGGACAAATAAAGCTTATGGTGATAAAAAAAATATTCAGATCGGAGTTTGTAAAAAATGTAACCACACTTGTTACCGGCACAGCTATTGCCCATGCTATTACTCTTTTATTCTCTATAATTCTAGTACGACTCTATAGCCCGGAAGATTTTGGTATACTAGCTCTATTTCTGAGTGTTTTTCAAATTGCATCAGCGTTTATTACTTTAAAGTTTGAGCATACCATCATTCTTCCGGAACAAAATAAGGACGCCCGCGACATTATTTCACTAATCCTCGTTATTGCTTCTATTTCGGCTTTGATTTATTTCATTTTATTTAGCCTGTTAAAAGGTTATATTTCTGATTTATTAAACGAATCCCGGCTTGAACCCTGGCTAATGGTAATACCATTTTACCTGTTTATCTGGAGCATCCACCAATCTATTTTTTATTGGTTTAACCGAACTAAAAAATACAAGGCCATAAGCTTAGCAATTATATCTCAGAGTTCAGTTGGTGCACTTGCTAAAACCGGCCTGGGATTTGTCAAATATATGGGAGGGCTGATACTGGGAACAATTATCGGAGAGTTAATAGCAACTTTATATTTGTTATTAAAAGCAAAAGAGGTAATTAGAAATTTATCTTTTAAAACAGTATCCTTAAAAGCATCGTTTAAACGTTACTGGAAGCTGGCGATAAGTTTAGTAGTTTCATATGAAATCCAAACCGTATACTTACAGATTCCAGTTTTATTTTTTAATAAATATTTTGAAGCCTCTGTTGCAGGTTTTTTCTTTCTTGCTCAACGAATAGTTGCCATGCCAATATCATTGATTTCACGCTCGGTTGGCGATGTGTTCAGGCAGGAAGCAACTGACATATACCATGAAACAGGAAGGTTTGATAAGCTATTTTTATCAACTTTTAAAAAAATGTTTTTCATTTCTTTTATTCCATTCCTGCTGTTATTTATTATCGCACCCGAATTATTTTCACTTATTTTCGGTGAAGAATGGAGAATTGCCGGTGATTATGCAAGGATTCTTGTGGTTGGTGAATTTGTAACTTTTGTTTCTTCACCTTTCAATAAAGCTTCATTAATAAGAGAAAAAAAACAATATATTTTTTACTGGAACCTATCCAGGTTATTTTTTATGTTGATAGTTTCAGGAATATCAATATTGTATAAACTGGAAGTTACCCAGTTTCTTTGGTTATTTGTGGCAGTAAGAACTTCTCACTATATCTGGGATTTTTTTGCTTGTTACAGGTTTAGCAAAGGTAAATAATATCACTTATGTATAAATTTTAATGAATGAAAAAGGTTGCTGTAATTGTATTAAATAATTTTACCAGTGATTCCCGGGTTCTGAAAGAAGCTGTCTCATTACGAAAATTTCATTATGATGCACAAGTTATTGCCTTACATGAAGAAACTCTTGAAACTAATTTTATTACAAACGAAGGAGTACCTGTTGAGAGAATTAAACTTAGAACAAAAAAATGGGCAAAAATCACTTTCATTCAGTTTATTAAGTATCTCGAATTTATTTATCTCGCAATAAAAAAATATAGGAAATACGATATATTTCATTGCAATGACATAGATGCTTTACCAATAGGTGTAATAATAAAATTGCTTTTTAACAGGAAGGTGAAAATAGTTTACGATGCTCATGAACTCGAAACAGAACTTTCATTTGTTCATAAGAAAAGCCGCAAATTCATTATTAAAAAAATTGAAGCCTTTTTTATCAGGTATGCTGATACAGTTATAACGGTAAGTCCTTCAATTGCTAATTTTTATCAGAAACAATATAATATTTTACCTGAATTAATTTTTAATTGCCCCGGATACCAAACAGTAGTAAATAACAATGTCATTCGCAAAAATCTAAATATACCGAATAATAAAAATGTTTTTTTATACATAGGCGGATTTATTAATGGGAGGTTAATAAAACAAATCATAGAATCATTTAAATCATTAAAAGACAGCAACAATGCAGTAGTATTTATTGGAAGCGGAATTTTACTCACGGAAATCAAACAAGCGGCAGAACAATTTGAAAATATTTATTACCATCCGGCTATTTCACCTGATAAATTAATTGATTTCATTAGTTCGGCCGATTGGAGCCTGGTACTCATCGAAAATGTGTCTTTAAGCTATTATTATTCGATGCCAAATAAATTATTTGAGTCCATCATGGCTGAAATCCCTGTTATTACTACACCATTATTGGAACTAAAAAGGATAGTACAAGGAAATAATATCGGCATCATTACAGAAGGTTATTCAACTGATGATATTATTAATTCCATTAAAAGCACTGAAACATTTGAGCAAAATGAAACATTAAAACAAAAATTCCTTGAGTTAAAGAAAGAATATAATTGGGAGCAACAGGAAAAAAAATTAATTTCACTCTACAATAATTTATTTATTGAAAATTAAAATCTGTCATATAACAACTATTCACCCTGCAAAAGACACCAGGATATTTTATAAGGAGTGTAAATCTTTGGCTAAAAATGGCTTTGATGTAAATCTCATTGTTATAAACGGAGAAAGTTTTACAGAAGATGACGTTGAGGTTTTCGGAGTGCCCTGCAAATTTTCAGGAAGGTTGCAGCGATTCTACAAAGCCTCAAAAACAGCCTATAAAAAAGCGCTGGAAATAAACGCTGACATTTACCATTTTCACGATCCGGAATTTTTACCTTTTGGTGCAAGATTAGTCAATAGAGGGAAAAAAGTAATTTATGATGTTCATGAAGATTTGCCCCGGCAGATGTTGAGTAAATATTGGATCCCTTTGCCTTTTCGTAAATCAAGCTCAAAAATCATTGAGGTTTTCGAAAATAAATATGCCGGAAAAATGTCATGTATTATTACAGCTACGTCATATATAAAAGAACGATTTCTAAAATTCCATAACAATGTAATCGAAGTACAAAACTTTCCAATAATTGAATTTTTGCAAGATAGTAAGGAAGTAAACAAAACAAGCAGGGAAGCTTGCTATGTTGGCAGCATTGCTGAAGTTCGTGGCATATCAGAATTAATTAAATCTTTGACTTTCGCTGAAGATAATATTCGTTTAAACCTTGCCGGCAAATTTAATCCTGAAAACTATAGAAATGAACTAAAGCAAATAAGCGGATGGGAGAAGGTGATCGAACTAGGTTTTATTGACCCATCCCAAATTAAAGACATTCTTCAAAGATCATTTGTTGGTATTGTAACCCTTCACCCCATCATTAACTATCTGAATGCCTTGCCGGTAAAGATGTTCGAATACATGGCAGCAAGCATTCCAGTGATAGCATCTGATTTTCCTATATTGAAAGAAATTATAGAAAGTAATAAATGCGGAATTTGCGTTGATCCATTAAATCCTGAAGAAATAGCGGATGCAATTAACTACTTATTCAATAATCCTGACAAGGCAAATGAAATGGGGATGAACGGATTAAAGGCTGTAAAGGAAATATACAATTGGGCACAGGAAGAAAAGAAACTTATCAAGGTTTATAGATCATTATACAATGAATGATAACAAGATCAGATGGAAAGAATATCAGAGGACTTTAATTCCTGATATTGCACCTCATTCAAGGGTTCAGATATCCATTGATGAAGTAAAAACCTTGTTGAAAAGGAAAAACATCTATTTATTAACCTTTATTTCTGATTGGGATTGTAAAAACGAAACAGAATACTGGTATGTTATAAAAGATAAGCCCGAAGATATAAATGAATATAAAAGCAAAGTACGAAACCAGATAAATCGTGGGATCAAAAACTGTGAAGTTAAAAAAGTTAATGCTCAATTTATTGCTTTAAATGCATATGAGATTTATAATAAAGCATTTGCTACTTATAATTCATTGGTTAAACCTCATACTGAAAAAAAATTCAGGGACAATATGTTGGCATTATCAAAAAATCCTGATTATGATTTTTTTGCAGTTTTCAGAAAAGAGAATGATCAATTAATTGCTTATGCCCAAAACAAATTGCAGGATACTATGGTACATTATACCACCATAAAATTCCATCCTGATTTCCTGAATTTGTATCCCGGGTATGCTCTGATTCATGAGATGAATAAATATTACCTGAACACAATAAAACTCAGGTATGTAAGTGACGGAGCCAGAAGCCTGGTTCATGAAACAAATATACAGGGCTTTCTTACCCAAAAGTTTCAATTCAGAAAATCTTATTGTAGGTTAAATGTATTTTATTCATGCAAAATTGTTTTATTCGTAAAAGTATTATATCCATTTCGGATTTTTTTAAAGTTGTCGGATAATAGTATTTTCAAATCATTGTATGTATTGCTAAAACTTGAAAATATCAGGAGAAGCTATAATGGAAAATAGATCGGTATCGGTAATCATACCATGCAGGAACGAGGAAAATTACATTTCCGATTGTCTTAATTCTTTTGTAAAATCGAATTATCCTAAGGACAATTTGGAGGTATTGGTAGTGGATGGGGAAAGCACTGACCAAACAATTGCAATTGTAAATAATTATTCTAATAAATATCCTTTTGTAAGATTAATAAATAATGAGAAAATAATTACCCCGATAGCTTTGAATCTTGGGGTAAAAAATGCCTGTAACAATTATATTTTAATTGCAAGTGCTCATTCTGAATTTCCGCAAGATTATATAAGCATATTGATTAATCGCTTAAAAGAACTTAATGCTGATGGGATCGGCGGGCAATTAATTACTGATGTAAAAAACAAAACGAAAAAATCACTATCAATAATCAAAGTACTTTCAAACAGGTTTGGTGTTGGAAATTCACTATTCAGAATCGGGGTAGATATTCCTACCAGGGTAGACACTGTTCCTTTTGGTTTATATAAAAAGGAATTATTTATGGATATTGGATTGTACAATGAAAAGCTTATCAGAAATCATGATATTGAATGGTCCAAGCGATTAATCAGGACTGATAAAAAAATATTTCTTATTCCCGATATTTCGTGTAAATATTATGCCCGGGAAACTTATAAAGCATTAGCAAAAAATAATTTTCAAAATGGGTTATGGAATATTTTAGCAGTTTACATTACAAAAAAAATCAGTTCTCTGAGCATTCGTCATTTTATTCCATTAATTTTCGTTTTATCAATTGTAATCCCCGTTTTATTATCTTTTTTTTATTTACCATTTATCTTAATTAGTTTAACATTGGTTTTAGCTCATTTTATTTTGATTCTGGGAATTTCAATAAAACTAAATGATAAGGCAACAGGTATTTTTTATTTATTAAAAGCATTTTATACTTTACATTTATCTTATGGTATTGGATCAATAATTGGTTTATTAAGATTAGATAAATTGATAACTTAAAAAATGATCGAGACAAATTTTAGGCAATCTGTTTCTAACATTCTTCAAAACGATAATATCTATTTCTACTGGAAAGGAAGGGTAGCACTGTATGCATTACTAAAAGCTATGAAGGTTGGAAAGGATGATGATGTTATTTTGCCCGGTTTTACCTGTGTAGTAGTAGCCAACGCCATTAAATACCTCGGAGCAATTCCAATTTATGTGGATGTAGAAAAAAACACCATGAATCCAACCCTTGAGAGTTACAAAAAAGCAATAACTCCAAAAACAAAAGTTATAATCACACAAAATACTTTCGGATTATCAACCGAGGTAGATGAGATTGCTGAAATGGCAAAAGCAAAAGGTATTTTTTCAATTGAAGATTGCACACATGGTTTTGGTGGGACATTTAAAAGTAAACCGAACGGATTATATTGTGATGCGGCCTTTTACTCAACTCAGTGGAACAAACCCTTTTCTACCGGCATCGGTGGGTTTTCATTGGTAAATAATCAGGAATTAATTGTAGATGTGGAAAAGGTTAATGATCAACTTCAAAAACCTTCTTTTAAAGAGAAACTGGTTTTATCCGCACTGTTGTTTTCGAGAGAATATATTTTAAACAGCACAAACTACTGGAGGTTAAGATCGTTCTACAGATTTTTGAGTAAACACAATCTGGTCATCGGATCAAGCCAGGGAAATGAACTGGAATCAACAGAAATACCTGATGGATTCTTTAAAGGAATGTCAAATGTTCAACTTAAAAAGGGTGTTAACAGTTTAAACGATTTTGATAATATTTTGCTCAAGAGAAAAGAAAATGCAACGATTTATTCTGAATTCTTAAATAAAAACAACAAATATCATGTTGCTTCTGAATTGTTTAATGATCATTCGTTTTTAAAATACCCCATCCTGGTTAGGGATCAAAACAAGTTTGATGATCTGGCCAGAAAAGTTAAAATTGAATTGGGCGATTGGTTCTGCTCACCCTTGTATCCGGTTAAGAACAACTGGGAAAAATGGGATTTAAATGCTGAATCTGTTCCAAATGCATTGTACTTATCCAAACATATAGAAAACTTGCCAACTGACACAGATAATTCGTTTAATGTTATTGAGTTTCTAAAATCAAATATTGATGAATTGATATAAATTTATTCTTTTAACAAAATAATGATTCTGATAAAACCTTCAATACGAGACAAAATCTATTATTACTTAATAATCCTACTTTCTTTTGCCCTGCCTGTTCATGACAAACTGGTTCCTCCCATCATTTTGTTAATCGGAATAAACTGGTTAATGGAGTTAAATTTTAAAGAAAAGATAATCCGGATCAGGAAAAACATAACAAACAAATATATTCTGTCTTTTGCAATCCTTTACATTTTATACATTGTTGGAACATTTTATTCATCAAATTTATCAGGTAGTTCAGGCGCTTATTTCGACCTGGAGGTAAAACTTTCATTATTATTATTTCCGGTTTTTTTCTCTACCATTGACTTTTCAGAATTCAGGAAGGATTTCTATGACAAAGTTCAATATTTCTTTGTAGTTGGATGTTTGATTAGTTCATTGATCATCTTTATTAATGCGTCAATTGAATACCTGGGAGAAAACAACATCAATGTTTTTTACTATTCTAAATTATCCTTTTCGCATCATCCAAGTTACCTGGCATTATATTATTCATTTGCAATTGTAATATTGTTGAACTGGATTATTAATAACGAGCTGAAGAAATCTATATTTAAATTTGTAACAATTTTTCTTGTTCTATATTTTCAGCTATTTGTTGTTTTGTTAAGCTCAAAAGCAGGGATATTGGGATTGACAGTTATATATTTTGTCGTATTTTTTTATTTACCAATAAGAATCAAAAAGAAGATAACAAGGCCGCTGATCATTTCCGTATCATTGTTTATGGTCTTTATACTCATCTTATTTTTAAATCCCCGCTCATATAACAGGTTTATTGCTACTAAACAGGCCGTTGAGGAAGAAAACAAACCAAACAGTGAAAAAACAGAAGGATCGGTTACACGTTTGATGATCTGGAAGAGTTCTTTGGATGTTGTGAAAGAAAACCTTCTTTTTGGTGTTGGAACCGGGGATGTAAAACCAGCACTATTTGAAAAGTACCTGGAGAATAATTTAGATGATGCTTATGAAAGCAACTTGAATGTCCATAACCAGTATTTACAAACATTTATTGCCATTGGTATTTTTGGATTTTTAATTTTGGTTGCTTCACTTCTTTTACCGGCAATTTTGACAATCCGAAGAAAAAAATTATTGTACCTCCTCTTTCTCAGTTTAGTGGCCTTTCATTTATTGGTTGAGTCGATGCTGGAAAGGCAGGGAGGTGTTGTTTTTTATGCTTTTTTTAATGGGCTTTTATTTTATTATTCATTTAGCAATAATACAATAGACAATGGTTCCAACAGTAATTGATAATTAATATCTTAACTCGCGCAGATAAAGCTGTATTGAATTTTCCAGCCCAAAGTATAACGCATCCGAAATTAAAGCATGCCCAATGGAAACTTCCAATAATCCTGGTATATTTTCAGCAAAATACCTGAGATTATCCAGATCAAGGTCATGGCCGGCGTTTATTCCCAGTCCAACTTCATTTGCCACTTTTGCTGCTTTCACAAATGGTTCAATAGCCTTTTCCTTATTGACACGGAAATTTTTCGCATAACTTTCGGTATAAAGTTCAATTCTATCGGTTCCTGTTTTTGCAGCATTCCTGATCATTGCTTCATCCGTCTCAATAAAAATGGAAGTTCGTATTTTGTATTGTTGGAATTCCTGAATTACTTCCTTAAGAAATGCTTCATTTTTTATGGTATCCCAACCGGCGTTGGAGGTTAGCACATTCGGCGGATCAGGGACAAGGGTTACCTGGTGTGGTTTTACTTCCAAAACCAAATCAATAAAACTTTTGTTTGGATATCCTTCAATATTGAATTCTGTTGTAACCACAGGACGTATGTCCCTAACATCCTGATACCGGATATGTCTTTCATCGGGACGAGGATGAACTGTTACTCCCTGCGCTCCGAATCGTTCACAATCAATGGCTGCTTTCAAAACATCCGGCACATTGCCTCCCCTAGCATTTCGAATGGTGGCAATTTTGTTTATATTTACACTTAACCTGGTCATAACTGATATTTTTCTGTTCCTACAAAGTTAAAATAATTCTGAATTAAAATGTATCTAAAAGCTTAATTACAATGCCTTATTCTAATATAGTCTTATAATCCTGATTTAACTGATTTCCCATTTATATCGATTCAACCCCGCCTTCACTTCGTTTCGTACGGGCAGGCAATTCAACCAATTCAGATAATTATAAACATTCATTTGTTAAATAATATATTGTCAGGGGAAATCTGCAGGGGC
Organism: Bacteroidales bacterium; assembly: GCA_021106665.1. Lineage (GTDB taxonomy): Bacteria > Bacteroidota > Bacteroidia > Bacteroidales > JAADJA01 > JAADJA01. The sequence goes on along the minus strand of JAIOTR010000392.1, from coordinate 1,870 downwards.
TTATGTGATTACATTTGTTTCAAAATATCCAATACAAGTATGTTCGGTAATCATAGATTAATTGTTTTATCATGTTTGATTGTTTTTTTATCACTGGCTTATTCTGTTTCTTATGGTCAGTCATCCATGAGTTACCAATGGTACCTTAATGCAAATGGTGGTATTTCCCAATTGTATGGGGATGTCCAAAATGAAAATAATCATTTTAGCAAATTAAGCAACGAAACCGGATTTGGGTATGGAGCACGTCTTGGGAAATATATCGGTCCTGTTTTTTCAGTCCACCTCCAGTTTTTAAAAGCAGAATTTGTCGGTCAAAAAGATAAAGATGACCTGAAGTTTTCTTCAGACCTGATGGAATACCAACTTGGTACAACTGTTAATTTGATCAATTTATTTTTTAAGAACAAAGAAAGAAGGGTTAATTTGTATGCTACAACAGGAGTGGGTGCAATATTTTTCAGGAGTGAAGCAAGGCGTTTAAATGGTAACCTGGTAAGTGATTATGGTTATACAAAGGATGTTGCCAGAGATAAAACCACCCGGGAAATATCATATGTTATCCCAGTTGGTGCAGGACTGGATATAAAACTGGCAAACCGATGGTATCTGAACCTGGAATCTGTTCTTAGATTCACCTTCACTGACAAATTGGATGCTGTTGAAAGCGGCTCGCATAATGATGCTTATTATTATACATCAATGGGGATCTCGTTTAATATGGGAAAAAAGAAAGCAAAGGAAATTTTTGCAGATAAACCCGAAACAGTTGAGATTATAGAAGATCCATTTGCCAACGAAAATGTGAACTTAATCTATAATATTCCACGCAACCTTAAATCATTGGATGAATTTGAAATGCGATGTGAAATCCATAAGGGTAAAATTGACGGCGCTGCCGAACTGACGCAAATATTACCAATCGGATTTGAAGTTTTAGATACTGTAATTGGTGGTGTCAAAGTGGAATTTAAGAATTATACATTACGCTTAAACTGGGATGAATTGCCCAAAGATTCTATATTTCAAATCAGCTACAAAGTTAAACTGGACAAAATCTATGGCAAATTGCCTTTGACCAGCCTCCTGTACATTAATAAAACCAATAAAGATTACAGGTTTAAAACAAATGTCACTATTGAGCGATATGAGCCTGAGTTGGTTGTAACAGAACCGGAACCAATCGAAGAAGAGGAAGTATTGCCACCTGCCGTTGAGTTCAGAGTTCAGGTGAGGGCGGCTTATAAGGCTAAAATACCGCTCCAAAGGCTTGCCAATAAATACAGCCTGAGAGAAGAAATCAAGGAAGATTATATCGGCAACTGGTACAAATATTCTATAGGATCATTCGATAATTTTGATGAGGCAAAAGAATACAGAAAAGCGATCATTGGTGAACACGGTGTTCGCGATGCCTTTATCGTAGCATTTTTTGAAGGAAAACGGCTAAATGATTTAAGTGATCTGAAAGATGTTGCCCCTGACGCTTATCCTTTTAAAACAAAATATAAAGAGAACGGTCCCTGCTACCGTGTACAAATCCTGGCATTAATGAAAAAAAGTATAACTCCAGCTGCAATAAAGGAGATATATAATATAGAAGAAGAAGTAAACGAAGAGGTTTACCACAACTGGCGCAAATACACTGTCGGTAAATGTACTTCGAAAGAGAAGGCTAAGATACTCCGCCAAAAATTGGCAGACAAAGGAATTATTGATGCATTTATCGTAATTTATATGAACGGCGAAAGGGTAACTTTTAACGGACATTTGTAAAGTTTAGCAATTGGCTTTTGAAACTTTTATTCACATTTAACTTATAAACTTTTCACCTTTTCCTTGGCTCTGCCATACGAACTATCTTAGGTGT
>JAIOTR010000236.1 GCA_021106665.1 Bacteroidales bacterium | reverse complement strand
TGAAATGATCAATCTGTCCAATCCTGACTCCACTGTCTTTCTTGCATTTTCTTCATTCAGAAAATGAGCATTGGTGGAGGTTGCGGTATAAATCCTTTTCTTTTTGGCCAGCTTCACAAAATCAAAAAATGATGGATTCAGATAAGGTTCACCCTGAAAATACAGGATCATATACATTAAATAACTACCAATTTGATCCAGAATACTTTTATACAAATTAAGATCCAGCATTCCTGTATTTCTCGAAAACTGTCTCAAACCTGACGGGCATTCAGGACAACGAAGATTACATGAAGTAGTAGGTTCAATGGTAATACTGAATGGATTTCCCCAATGGATGGTTTTTTTTGTTATACGGGTTAACCAATAACTAAGCTGAATCAAAAATATATTCCAAAGTCTTTTAAAAGACAGCTTAGATACTATATTCAGATTGTCGGTGAATTTCTTCAGCATAAATTCTTATCTATTACTCAAAAAAAATAGCTCTTCCCGGATCAAATATTTTCTGTAAGCTTTTTAACCAGTTTGGATTGACTAAAAAATTGTTTTGCAATTATCCGAAGCACAGTATAACTGGGAATAGCCAAAATCATACCCGGTATTCCGGCCAGGCTGCCTGCCATGAGTATGACAAGAAAAATTTCTATTGGATGTGCCTTAACACTTGTTGAATAAATCAATGGTTGAAGAACCATATTATCAAATAGATTGACTACAGCAAAAGTGCCAATGATAATAAGCGAAATCGGCCAAATATCTGCATACAAGCCAAGGCTTAAGTTACTTGTAGTTCCAATTAATACACCCATAGACGCTCCTATTATTGGACCAAGGTAAGGAATAACATTTAGCAGCCCGCCAATAAACCCAATTAATAAAGCGTTTTTAACTCCAAAAATGGTTAGTCCAATAGTAATCAAGGTCATCATTGACAACAACTCAATGCTGAGCCCGACAAAATATCTTGATAGTAACCTCCTGGTATCACTTAAAATAATCGAAGCTTTGTCCTCAAATTTGGTAGGCACAAACAACATAATACCATTATAAAAAAGTTTATTATCACGTAAAAAGAAAAAAGTCATAAATACAACTGAGAAAAGGCCAATAAAAATAGATCCGGCTAACCCTACAACATTACCAAAGATATTCTTTATTGAGGTCATGTTTACTAGTGATTCCAATTCAGATGCGATGATGGCCTCAAGGGTTTTGTCATCCTCAAGCATATTATATTTTACCAGCAATTCCTCCACATCCTGAAGCGGATTTTCGAGTTGTTCACCAAGATATCGAAAATCAATACTGGAAATTATATTAGCCTGCCTGTTAATGATGGGGACAAAAATCATAAATAAAGCAGTCAAGATAAGTATCATTGTAATTAGGCTCAAAACTGCGCTCAGGGTATGAGGCATTTTAAACTTCTTGATTTGGATCCTGTCAAATAAACCAACCAATGGCTGACCTATAAACGATAGCACCCCTGCTATGAGCACATAAACAAGAATATCAGAAAAATACCATGCAAGGTAAAGCCCGATAAGGAATGCCAATATTCCGCCAATGAGTTTAAGATTTAAATTCATATGTACTGCTTTTACAACAAAAATAAATAAATAAGAGGAGTAACACTCAAAGGAACAAAATTATAAAGTTCCTATTAACTCAAAATTCTGATTTAATCAGAAGTTATCGAACCTAAATTTTAAAACAACTTTCCAGGCAATATTATCCCATCCATTAGCAAAAGTATAAGGTCCATATCGGTAATAGGCGCCAACCCCCAATGAATAAATTCTCAGGTTTAACAGGTTATTTATTTGTAATCCTGACTCGTAGTAACCATGCTCCAAAGTTTTATAGTCAATACCCTGATGTTTCTTTTTATCATCAAGAGTCCCAAATGCGATATTCGTTGCTACTGCAAATTCAGGCTTGAAGCGCTCTAACTGAAATAATAATTTACCAAAATCATGCATAAAATATAATGCAACGTATTTACTTGAAAGGAATTCATTCATGCGCATGGTTGCAAAACTATTGGGAGCAAATATTGTAAACACCTGGTATGCCCCATTGCCATTAAAAAGGGTTGTATAAGGTATATCTGTATCAATATAACCGGCTGCAATTTTAAATGATGTTTCTCCTAAATAATTTGTGTAAAAGGACTTTTCAATTTTAACATCAAAGCGATTGTAATTATAATCTCCTCCTATTAAATCTTTTATACCCCTGGTATATTGAAACCACACAACCGGGTAATTTGTACCCAGTGAAATTTTCCTTCTTACATTTTTCAGGAATTTTTCTCCATGAGCATACTTAAGTCCGATGCTAACCTCTGTAAAATCAAAACTTTGTTTTGCTAATGGTTTTTCACCATCGCCAAACCAATATGAATTGTTTACCTGTTTAATGCTTTTGCCAAATCCGGCATCAACAACCAAATATTTCAGTGTCCTGAACCTGATGGAACCTTTATAGCTGATGGTATTGTCCATCCTTGTAATTAGAAAATCGCGGAAGTATTCTGGTTTGATCAACCTTTGTTTATCATCAAAAAATGCCACACCATTGGTTTCAGTAACATAATCCATATAATTTAACCGCAGTTCAACATCATGTTTTTGGTATAACATAAATCTTAAATCACCACCATATTTAATTCTTTTATCCTTAAATCCATAACGAAAAAATCCACCAATATTAAACACTTGCGATAATTTGTCGTTGGTATGAATTCCCAGGCCAAGTGCAAATCCTTCATAAGAATTAAAACCTATAAACCTGTTTATATCCAGATCAAAAATCCCCCATGGGATCCTCCCCGTAATAATACTTTCAAATGTTTTGATTTGTCTGTTATAATTCTCTGCTTTGCTCACACTATCAACAAAAATGTATGTATTTAACTCTTTTTCTGTCAGTGAGTCAATTCGATAACCCAGCCAAAAATCCGGTTCACGGTCAGCAGCGTTTGGATCAACTTCAACCTCAACACTGTTAAAGTCGCGCCTTCGAAAATCAGGATCCAAATCAATATCTTTAACATAACTTTTGCCAAAACCAAATGGCAGGCTGATAATTTCAAGGCCAGTTGTATCTTTTACGTTACCGGCAAGCGTAATGGTGGATGTAGTATCAGAAAGAATAACATTATTCATTATTGCAATAGTGTTGAGTTGCACCGGAAACCATTGCTTATTCTGTACATACTCATACATTTGCTCAATCCGTAAACTAATTGCACCCACGGTTTCTGCAGGTGCTGCAATTACATTTTGTATGGCCCAGTGTTTTGTATTGATCGAAATAACTCCTTTTAGACCATCGAAATTTGTGTTTTTCCGTGGCCGATACGAAATAACAAAAACACTATCATGGGTTCCGGAATATAGCGTATCCTGAAGCAGAAAAAAATATTTTTTAATGCTTCCTTTGCTGATCGGATTAATATATTCTTTATCCCCTATTCTTATCCTGTCCTTGTAAAATGCTGTGGATTGCATCATTGAAAGCAAAAAGATAAATATGGGATCTTTAAATCCGGCAATTTTTGTAGCAATGATGTTTTCATAATTATTATCAGGATACATGAACTTTCTTTCTGTAACACTTTCCATGATAAATAAATGATGCTTTTCCAAAAATTTGCGGAATTCAATAGCTGAAGTATCCACCTCAAGGGTATCAATCATGGGCAGGGAATCCAGCTCAAAAGTGAAGATCATTTTATCATAATTAGTGTATGAGAAAGCCGGTAACATTTCCGGATCATTATATTCAAGGTTGGTAACAGCGTTTTTTATAATTCGATGAGCCGGGTTTTCAGTAGGGAATACAACATATTCAGGAAGTTTGTATTCGGTTTTTTTCATCCTGATTATTAAATTCCGGATTTTCCCTTTTATGTCATATTGCAAAGATTCATAACCTACATAACTCAGGGAAAGGAAACGTATCTCTTCAGAATATTTAAATGAAAACTTTCCATCAATATCGGTTGTACCACCAACCCGTCCATTATTGATTACTATATTTACAAATGGCAATGGAATTCGTGAGTTGGCATCATATACTCTTCCTGACACCTCAAATATTTGAGATTTTATTGAAAAAGTAAACAGAATTATATAACCTATGATTAGATAATATCTCATTTGTTCAGCAATTATGCTATTCAACAAAAGTATTATATATTTAGTTTTTAATTGTGAGGGTGTGCGACTAATTGCATTTTTTAATAAAACAATGTAGAATTTATTACTTTTGATCTGATTAATTTCAGAGAGGGTAATACATTTAAAGGTTTATACTTTAAAGAGTATCAATTATTTCTGCTTTGATTAAAAATATATTATAGCTGTTTTCATGGGGAAAAATAAATCGTTTATCAATTTCAGCAAGTTTTCGTGGTTACCATGGCTGGCTTTTATACTATTAATTACTTTCCTGGTATACTGGCCTGTTTTACAAAACGATTTCCTTAAAACATGGGATGATGACAGGTATATTCTTGAAAATCCACATATTCAAAAATTAAATCCAACTACTATTGGAAAAATGTTCACCATCTACTATGATGGCCATTATCATCCTTTAACTTTGTTTTCATTAGCTATTGATTACCAAATCGGCAGCCTTAGCCCTCAAACTTACCATACAAGCAATTTAATATTGCATCTGATAAATACATTATTAGTATTCTGGTTTATCTTTTTACTTTTCAAAAAAAAGAATACCGTTATCCCATTGGTAAGTGCATTACTTTTCGGTATCTGCACAATGCACGTTGAAACTGTTGCCTGGGCATCCGAAAGAAAAAATTTGCTTTATGCTTTTTTCTTTTTTGTTTCAATAATTGCATATTTATATTACATCGAAAAAAATAAGAAGTGGCTGTATGTATTATCAATTTTATTGTTCTTGTTTTCGATCCTTTCCAAGGTGATGGCCATATCACTTTTTGTAACCTTTGTTTTGGTTGATTTTTATTATGACAGAAAATTATTGAGCCGAAAAGTAATTGTTGAGAAAATACCATTTTTTATTCTCGCGGTTCTTTTTGGAATTGTAGCAATATTTGCCCAAACAAGTTCATGGGGCGAAGATTTAAGCCAAACACACTATTCGTTTTTTGAAAGGATTCTCTTTGCTGGTTTTGCTTTTATAATGTATCTCGTAAAGTTAATTATTCCCTTCAAGTTATCTGGATTTTATCCTTACCCGGAAATGATGCAAGGATTGATTATATTCAGAAATGTATTGTTTGTACTGCTATCCCTGTTTATTGTCTTTGTTGGATTTTACTTGCGCAAAAAATCAAAAGTCTTATTTTTCGGAATTTTATTTTTTGCCTCGAATATTTTCCTTTTACTGAAATTATTTGAGGTTCCTGCCGGAGATTATATAATGGCCGACAGGTACGGTTATATCCCATCAATAGGATTGTTTCTGATAATGGCTTATGGTTTGGAAAATCTTTTCAGGAAAAATACTTCCATCAAAAGAATTGGCCAGGGGTTATTGATCCTTTATACTATTTTTATTGCTTTGCAAACCTTTAACCGGGTTTCGGTTTGGAAGGATGATGTTTCATTTTACTCCGATATTATTTCAAAATATCCAAAAGCTGAGGTTGCATATACTAATCGTGGAGCCATCCGAAAAGAAAGTCGTGAATTACAAAGCGCTCTTGCTGATTTTAACAAGGCTATTCAATTAGGAAAAAAGGACTTTAAGGCTTACTCAAATCGTGGTGCCGTTTATACTGATTTAGGGGAATATCAAATGGCGCTTAATGATTATCAAAAAGCAATTTCCTTAAAACCAAACCATCCGCAGGTTTTAGCAGATTACGGTTATGCTCAACTAAATACCGGCGATATTAAGGGCGCTATCAGTACATTCGACAAAACTATCAGAATTAAAAATTATAATCCTGAAGTATATAACAACCGGGGAACAGCAAAATTCAAGATGGGGGATTTAAGGGGTGCCATAAGAGACTATGAAGCTGCATCAACACAGAATCCTGATTATTTGAATGCGCATTACAACCGTGGGTTGGCAAGAATCAACCTGGGCGAATATCAAAAGTCCATTAGTGATTTTTTATTAACCCTGAAGATCGAACCAGGTTACGCAGAGGCTTATTCAAATATGGGAGTGGCATGGTCACAGCTGGGAGATATGCAAAAGGCATTCGAATCGTATGATAAGGCCATTCAGATCAGGCCAGGTTATTTCGAAGCCTGGCTGAACCGTGGCGTGGACAAGTATTATTCCGGCGATTATGAAGGAGCATTAGTAGATATTAATAAATCAATTCAATTGAATCCAAATCTGGCCCCGGCATATTATTTTAGGGCATTGATAAAAATAAATTCAGATAGAAATATGGCTTGCAATGATCTTGACAAAGCAATTTCACTTGGTTTTCAGGCAGCCATCCAGTTAAAGGAAAATAATTGTAAATAACTATTAAAATTAATTATAGAATATTAAGAAAAATTTAACTAGCAAAAAAAGAATTAATCTTGTCCAAGCTGGTAATTTTCCTTAGTTAACAGTAGTTTGGCATACATTAAAATAATTGCTTCTTTATCTCAATTATTTATTAATAAATTGTTAATAAATAGAATGTTTGATACATATTATTTTTTGTTTCAATACAATACGAATTTTTCAACAATGTTTTGTTTATAAATGATCTTGCATAATCTCTTTTATTGATTGTATCTTCGCTTTGCGAAAATAAAGGGTTGCCATGATGTCTATTTCGCACTAATTCAATATTTTACTAACAAATTTATTTCACAAAGATTTTAATTTAGAATGAACGATAGTCTTTTTTCTAATGTACAGGACAAGCAGGATGTTTTAAAGCAGGGTGGATTATATAATGAAATCCTTGAGAAAAGACAAAGGCCGGAATTACCCGATGAGCCTGTTGAAGGGGATAATGTAAAAGAGGAAACATTAGTTAAGGAAAATAATGAAAAACCTCAAAAAGAATTTCATATTTATCCCAACGAAGAAGTAAAAGAAAGTGCGACTAATTATTTCAAGGGAGATGAATTGGCAGGAAATGTCTGGATCAATAAATATGCATTAAAAGACAGTCAGGGAAATATTTACGAGCAAACCCCTGATGATATGCATTGGCGCCTTGCCCATGAAATTGCCCGAATTGAAAAAAAGTATCCTAATCCATTAAGCGCAAAAGAGATCTATACATTAATAAAGGATTTCAAATACATCATTCCCCAGGGAGGCCCAATGTCAGGCATAGGTAATAATTTTCAAATATCATCCTTATCCAATTGTTTTGTCATAGGAAATAGTGGTTCTTCAGATTCATATGGTGGAATAATGAAAATTGACCAGGAGCAGGTTCAGCTGATGAAAAGAAGAGGCGGCGTGGGTCATGATCTCAGCCATATCAGGCCCGAAGGCAGCCCGGTTAAAAACAGCGCCTTAACATCTACGGGAATTGTTCCCTTTATGGAAAGATATTCCAATTCAACAAGAGAAGTTGCACAAGATGGCCGCAGAGGCGCTTTAATGCTAACAATATCCATCAAACATCCGGATGCTGAAAACTTCATTGATGCCAAGATGGAAAAAGGCAAAGTTACAGGCGCCAATGTTTCAGTTAAGATAGATGATGAATTTATGCAGGCCGTTATCAATGATCAACCTTATAAGCAGCAATATCCAATAGATTCTGACAAACCGATTTTTACTAAAGAAATCAATGCCCGAAACCTTTGGAATAAAATCATCCATAATGCCTGGGCATCTGCCGAACCCGGAATTCTTTTTTGGGATACAATTGCCCGTGAGGCAGTCCCGGACTGTTACAGCGATCTCGGATTCAAAACTGTTTCTACAAATCCTTGTGGTGAAATTCCATTGTGCCCCTATGATAGCTGCCGGTTAATTGCTCTTAACTTATATTCCTACGTTGAAAACCCTTACACAGAAAAAGCCAGCTTTAATTCTGAACTATTCTCAAAGCATGTACATTATGCCCAGCGAATAATGGATGATATCATTGACCTGGAAGTTGAAAAGGTGGATTCGATTATTAAAAAGATTAGCGATGATCCGGAAGATGAAGAGGTGAAAAAGATAGAAAAAAGTTTGTGGGAAAACATTCGTGAAAAGGCATTACAAGGCAGGCGAACAGGTATTGGTATAACTGCAGAAGGAGATATGGTTGCAGCGCTTGGTTGCAGATATGGGACAAAAGAAGCAACTGATTTTTCAGTTGAAGTGCACAAGCTGCTTGCCATTGAAGCTTATCGCTCATCTGTTGATCTTGCCGAAGAGCGTGGAGCATTTCCTATTTTTAGTTTGGAAAAAGAAAAAAACAATCCATTTATTAACCGGATTAAAAGTACTGCACCAAAAGTTTATGAAAAAATGGAAAGGGTGGGACGAAGAAATATAGCCATGCTTACCATAGCTCCTACCGGAAGTGTTAGTATTTGCACTCAAACAACATCAGGGATTGAGCCGGTATATATGATTTCATATAAAAGGAGAAGAAAAGTAAACCCGAACGATAAGGATGTAAACATTTCATTTACTGATGAAGTAGGAGATGCCTGGGAAGAATACAATGTATTCCATCCTAAATTTGAAACATGGCTTGAGATAAATGACTACGATGTAAAAAAGGTAAAATCTTATCCTGACGAAAAATTACAATCCATTATAAAAAAATCTCCTTATCACAAGGCAACTTCCAATGATGTTGACTGGGTTGAAAAAGTAAGGATGCAGGGCGAAGTGCAAAAATGGGTTGACCATTCAATCAGCGTTACGGTTAACCTCCCCAAGGATGCAAATGCGGAGATTGTAAGTCAGGTTTATCAAACTGCATGGGAAAGTGGATGCAAGGGAATGACCATCTACCGGGATGGCTCGCGTGACGGGGTACTGATTGGTAACGATAAAAAGGAAAATGATTCAGTATTTAAGGAAACCAATGCCCCTAAAAGGCCACAAACGCTGAAAGCGGAAATTGTCAGGTTCCAGAACGATTATGAAAAATGGATTGCTGTAGTTGGTTTACTTGACAATAAGCCCTATGAGATCTTCACTGGTAAAGCCGATGAATTTTATTTACCACCTTGGGTAAATGAAGGCTGGGTGATTAAAACCAAAGATAGAAAGGGAAAGAACAGGTATGATTTTGAGTTTGTTGATAAAGACGAATACAGGATAAACATCCCTGCCTTATCGCGATCTTTTAATAAAGTATTCTGGAATTATGCCAAACTGATCTCCGGTATTTTACGCCATGGAATGCCATTACCTTATGCCATCAACCTGGTGGATAACCTTACATTTGATATTGAATCAATAAATACATGGAAAAATGGGGTGGTACGTGCATTGAAGAAATTTATACCGGATGGCACAGTTGATAAAAAGAATAGTTGTCCTGAATGTGGTGCAGAAGGTTCATTAATGTTTAAAGAAGGTTGCCTGGTATGTAAAGAATGTGGTTATTCAAAATGTGGTTAGGAGCTGATTTTAATCTTTTATAATTTCAAATTCCTGGCAAACTGTCGGGAATTTTCGTTTAAAATGAATAGAATATGAAATCAGGAGTACATGCTTCAAAATCTTTGGCCATAGGAGTTAGCTTAATGGTTTACATAGTTACAATTGTTCTTGTTTTTTATGCAGGATCACAGTTTAATCATTTTCATGTATTGTGGCAAATAGCAATCGCCGATTTAACAGGTACTATCATAATATTCCTATTCTCAATACTATTTAACAATTCCAGCATGTATGATCCATATTGGAGTGTTAAACCCATAGTTATTGCAACTTTCTATTTTATTACCATTCCAACAGGTGAAAAAACCATATTTCAAATTCTATTTCTTCTTTTGATTGGGTTATATGCATTACGATTAACAGCAAATTTCTATCAGGGATGGTCAGGGCTTAAACATGAAGATTGGCGCTATCGTAGCTTCAGGGAAAAGTTTCCCGGTTATTACTGGTTAATAAGCTTTTTCGGAATTCATTTGTTTCCAACCATAATGGTATATTTAGGTTGTTTACCCATGTATGTAATATTCAGTCAGCAGGTTACTTTACCATGGTTGACCTTCTTTGGCGTTTTTATATTGTTTGGCTCTGTTTTACTGGCTTATATCGCTGATCAGCAATTAAGAAAGTTTCGGTCAAATCCGGAAAATAATGCCTGTACAATGAATAAAGGATTATGGAAACAGAGCCGGCATCCCAATTATTTTGGTGAGATTTTAACCTGGTGGGGATTGTTTTTTCTGGCCTTGGGATGTGGTTTGGAATTCTGGTGGACAGGAATAGGCGCTCTTACAATTACGCTTATGTTCCTTTTCATTAGTATTCCAATAATGGAGAAACGTGCTATTTCCAAAAGGGCTGATTTTAAGGATTATCACAAAAGTGTGCCGATGC
>JAIOTR010000096.1 GCA_021106665.1 Bacteroidales bacterium | reverse complement strand
TCAACAATTACTCCATAAGTCTCAACGAGGTTCTTCCCTGCTTCATAATCCCCTTCCGATTTTATCCTTTGCACTTCTGCAAGTAACTCTCCAAATAAACCTCGTAACTTATTGTAATCATTTATTTTATAATAACTTTTCCCATTCTTAACTATCTGCTCAATTACGTTTTTTTCCATTCCTTTTTCATAACACCATTTCGAAATTAACTGACGGTTACGCATATGAGCCTGTTCAATATTTTTACCCATTTCAATCCGGGTTAACTGGGTCATTAAGCCGTTTCGGATATATCCATTATATTCAGCTTTCGCAACATCCAAAGTTGGCATTATTCCCAATTCAACCATCTTTTCATCCATGAGGTAGTACAATGCAAATAAATCTGCCCTTGCCTCTTCGAGTGCAGAAGAATAGTTCTTTAATGCCTCCGGACTGGTTTCCGGTAATAACTGCCCTGATCCATGACCCAGGCATTCGTGCAGGTCGGTATGCAGATTCCCGGCCAACGAACCATATTCTTTAGACAATTCTATCTCTTCGTCCGAATAACAAAATTCTTCAAGGAAACCATTGCCCAGCGCTGCCTGATTATAAGCATAGGTTATATTTTCCATGGTAACTGATTTGGAACCATGCTCTTTCCGTATCCAATCAGCGTTCGGAAGGTTAATGCCAATGGGAGTAGATGGATAACAATCCCCTCCAAGATGGGCAACAGTAATAACCTTTGCAGAAACTCCTTTCACTTCACCTTTTTTGAACCTCGGATCAGTCGGCGAGTTATCCTCGAACCACTGAGCATTGCCGCTAATAATCTCGGTACGTTTTGTAGCTTCAACATCCTTAAAATTAACAACCGATTCCCATGTTGCTTTCATTCCCAATGGATCTCCATATACTTCTGTAAATCCGTTTACAAAGTCGATGTGTGATGCAAGGTCAGTCACCCATAATACATTATATTCATCAAAAGTGTTCAGATCACCGGTTTTGTAATATTCAATCAGCTTATCTATAACTGCTTTCTGTTGTTCATTTTCCGCAACCTCTGATGCTTTTTCCAACCAGTATACTATTTTCTCCAAAGCAGCGGAATATAAACCATCTACCTTATAGACTTGTTCTTTTACGACTCCGTTTTCTTTTACCAACTTCGAGTTCAAACCATAAGAAATGGGAGATTTATCATTTGGATCTTTCATTTTGTTGTAAAACTCATCAGCTTCCTGTTCAGTTACTCCTTCATAAAAATTACAGGCTGATAACTTCACCAGATCTCTGGAAGAATCCATGCTGACTCTTTTAGCAGCTATTTCCGGATCAAATATTACGGAAGTCAATTCCGGTATAAGTTCATCTATTGTTTGCCCCTCGTCCAACGGAAACTCAGCTCCCTCAGTATTTTGTATTAGTTCTGAGAAATATTCATGTGAGAACTCAGGAATAAACTTATCAGTTGAATAATGGTGATGAATTCCGTTCGAAAACCACACCCGTTTCAGGTAAACAACAAAATCCTTATAATCTTCCATATCCTTGTTCCCTGCATAATGCTTATAAATTTCTTCCAGGGTTTTTCGTATCTTCAGATTATGTTTATAGTTCTGATCAAATATAATATCCCTTCCACATCGTGCAGCTTCGCTTAAATAATAAACAAGCTTTTTTTGTTCTAATGTTAATTCGTCAAAACCCGGCACCTGGTATCGCATGATCTTCAGATCAGCGAATTGTTCCAGTAAATATTTAAAATCGTCTTTTTGTTCCATTTGTTTGTCAGTTGTTTCTGTTTTTTGTCCTGTATTACACGCTACCATCATAATAGTAATAATAACAATAATTGATAAAATCTGTTTTCTCATATGTTTAAATTTTTTAATGTATTTCCTTTCAAAACCGGCTAAGTCAAGTTTTTTACCATTTCTTTCATCAGCAATAAGAAAGCTTTTTCTTTTGTATTCCTTTGCCTTTTCCACTTTTTAATTCAATGTTAAAGTTTTCTTTCTAATAACACTCAAGAGTTTTATTCTCCTGCTTATATTCAAGTTCTTGTCCGCAAATCAGGCAACCTTCAGTAAAACTTATTTTATAGTATTATCCTTTGTAAAAAGGAACTTTTACAACTTTAGCTTTTAGCAGTTTATTTCTGACTTTAATATATATTTCTGTGTCGAACTTTGTAAAAGGTACATTAACATATCCCATTCCGATGGCCTGATTTAATGAGGGCGCCATTGTACCGGAAGTAACTTCACCAATAATATTTCCTTCGGCATCACATATTTCATAATGCTGGCGAGGTATACCACGATCAATCATTTCAAATCCCCGTAGCCTTCTTGTAACTCCTTCTTCTTTTTGTTTGAGCAAATATACCTTATCGATAAAATCTTTTTCTTCAGTGAATTTGGTAATCCATCCCAATCCTGCTTCAATAGGAGAAGTTGTATCACTGATATCGTTTCCATATAAACAAAAGCCCATTTCTAACCGGAGTGTGTCACGGGCTGCCAATCCGATAGGTTTTATACCAAACTCCTCTCCTGCTTCAAATACGGCTTTCCAGATTTTTGGTGCATCTTCATTGGCCGCGTAAATTTCACATCCACCCGATCCGGTATACCCGGTTGTTGATAGTATCACATCCTGAACGCCTGCAAAATTTAATTTTTTGAACGTATAATACTCCATGTCTTCAATCGGTTC
>JAIOTR010000485.1 GCA_021106665.1 Bacteroidales bacterium | reverse complement strand
GCCCGCACATTCTTTTTTGATTTGGTATTTCTGTATCTATTGATATACTTTTCTCCGCTTACCCTTGCTTTGCAATTATCTGCCAGCTGAATTTGCAACATATCCCATAATTCCTTTTGTATATCCTTATCAAGCACAGGGGTAATCACTTCTATTCTATTGTCAAGATTACGCGGCATCCAGTCAGCTGATCCGATATAATATTGATGATTTTTATTGTTGCAAAAAACAAATACCCTGGAGTGCTCAAGGAAACGATCAATAATACTAATTACTTCAATGTTTTCGCTTATTCCTTTAATTCCAGGGATCAGAACACAAATACCCCGTACAATCAATTCTAATTTAACACCTGCCTCGCTCGCCTGGTAAAGTTTTTTAACCATTTTTTTATCTACCAGGCTGTTTATTTTAATTATCGCCCATGCTTCTTTCCCATTTTTTGCATTGTTTATTTCATTTTCCAAAGCATCAATAAAAAAATTACGGGTATAAAACGGAGACACGATCAGGTATTTAAATTCAGGGTGCATGTACCGGGTTTCAAATAGCTGGAAAACCTTATCAACCTCAGATGCAATATCTTGGTTGGCTGTCATTAAACTATCATCGGCATAAACTTTTGCCGTGGACTCGTTAAAATTTCCAGTGCTGATATTTGCATAAAATACATCTTTCTCATCTTCAATGCGCTTTATACCTATTAGTTTGGAATGCACTTTATATCCGGGAATAGTAGGAACAATTTTCACCCCTTCTTCATGAAGTTTACCGGCTAACAATATATTGGCCTCCTCATCAAATCGTGCCTGAATTTCAAGGAATACCGTTACTTTCTTACCATTACGCGCAGCATTAACAAGGGCATTGATCACATTGGAATATTTCGCTGCCCTGTAAAAAGTCATTTTTATTTCAGTCACCAATGGATCGATAGATGCCTCCCTCAAGAAATCTATAACATATTGAAAGGATTGATACGGAAAATGAAGAATTATATCTTTCTTCTTTAAAAGTTTAATAATACTTGTATTGGGTGGGATGCCTTTATGTTTTAGAGGAGGAAATGCAGGGTAGCTAAGCTTGCCGAGACCAACATTCGGGAATGACATGAAGTCTTTAAAGTTATGATAACGGCCCCCGCTCCTTAAATTATCATCACCTGAAATCTTCAACCTCTTAGTAATTCTGTTCAAAAATACCTCAGGGATTTCATCATCATAAACAAACCGGACAGGAATACCTTTTTTGCGCTGTTTAATGCTGTCACTCATCTTTTCTAAAAAACTCTTCGCAATATCATTGTCAATATCCAATTCTGCATCCCGTGTTATCTTGATGGTATAGGCATTAAATGTATTAAAACCAAACAACGCAAAAATATCAGGCAGGCAATGCCTTATCACATCATCGAGAAGTATAATATAATTGTTACTTCCTTTTTTAGGTAAAATTAAAAAACGTGACAGCGATTTTTGTGGAACTTTAACAAGCGCAAAATTATCATCTAATTTTCTGCTTGAACTTTTCAGTTCAACGGCCAAATATATTGAGCCATCTTTAATGGAAGTTAGTTTTTGGAAATTTTGCAACATCATTGGAAATAAGAATTGTCGCATTTCATCCTGGTAAAACTGTTTTACAAATTTCCCTTGCTCTTCGTCCAGATCCTTTTCATTGATTAAATAAACATCGTGCTTGGCTAATTCTTTAACGATTTTGAAAAAAATCTTTGTAAAGATTTTTTCCTGTTCAGCGACAATATTCTTTATTTCATTCAGAACGGATTTAGGGTCATTTTTTTCGTTATAGTATTTTTTTCCGATTTTAACCAATCTATTGAGAGAGGCTACCCTTACCCTGAAAAATTCGTCTCTGTTATTGGAAAAAATTCCTAAAAATTTTATCCTTTCAACCAAAGGTGTGGCAGGATCAATGGCTTCCTGAAGAACGCGGGCATTAAAATGCAACCAGCTTATTTCCCTGTTTATGATATAATCTGAATAATTGAGCTTGTTTGTAGTTTTTTCCATTAAATAAATTTTGCAAGTCTTCTTATCTCCTGTTTTTAGTTTTTTGGTCTTTAACCATTTTAGGGCTGATCACAAATTTAACTCTTTTTTTCGCTTCCATAACATTCTCCCACTTGTCTGTTTTAAATTCAACACAAACAACACCCGATGTTGGAAGCCAATCTAACTTATCCTTAAGAAAGTAATTT
Organism: Bacteroidales bacterium; assembly: GCA_021106665.1. Taxonomy (GTDB): domain Bacteria; phylum Bacteroidota; class Bacteroidia; order Bacteroidales; family JAADJA01; genus JAADJA01. The sequence continues at coordinate 3,256 of JAIOTR010000485.1, read as the reverse complement.
GCAAAATAAGTAAAGGTTGGATTGTGACCTGCCATCATCAGTGACTCTATATCATCCGGCGTTTCAAACAAATGATTCAGCAAGCTATCAAAATCACTATGATAGATATCTGTTGATATTTGAATTTTATCTTCAGGATAATGCAATGCATTAGCAATTATTTTAGCTGTTTCCAATGCCCTGACTGCATGGCTTGTTATTATTAAGTCAATTTTAGTATTTCTCTCAAGTAAATAGTCAGTGATCAACTTTGTTCTATTCACCCCTTTTGGGAGCAATGGGCGTTCATGATCGGCCAATCCAAGATGATCCCATGAGGATTTGGCATGACGCACAATATATAAGGTCTTCATAACAGGAAATTTATTGAGTAGCAAAATTAATGATTATAAAACTCCAACATTTATAACAGCAAAACATAACAATGATTTAACTATGTTCAGCAGCAAAAAAAAGTAAACCCATACAAATATTTAAAGAAGAAACAGGATCGAATTTCCTCAGTTAAGTTTCGGGAAATTGATATTATCTTTTATTACAAAAGCATTCGGATATTGTCTTTCGATTTTTTTGAGGAATTTTTCAGCTTCCATTTTTGTTCGATAATCCCCAATTCTGACTTTATAATAAGGTTCTTGAAAAATCAAATAACATGAAACATCGGAGTATCTGTTGACAAATTGTGATTTAGCTTCAACAGCCAACCGTTTGGAATAATTACCGGCTTCAAAAAATATATTGATCCGCCAACCCTCAATTTGGATATATTCTTTATTTAGTTCAAGGTGCTTACTAAGAAGTGTGTCTATCCTTGAATCCTGGATTATTTTTATGTTTCCTTCACTATTTTGAGAATATAAACAATAAACAGGTCCTATCAAAAAAACGAAAAAAAGGAATTTTACCATATTTAAACTATTTCTACCTCGATTGTATCCTGATATATTCTTTTGCATGAATATTTAAAACAGGAATAGGTGAATGATTGACCATCTGCTGTGCATAAGCGCCCAGGAACAAATTAGCTGTTGTTAATTCCTGTTCTGTCATAATTGCAATAATGTCTGCATCAATCTCCTTTGCATAATTGATGATTGAATTTGTTACGTTTTCAGCATCAACAGCCTCAACTATGAAATTAACGTTTTCTTCCTGCAAGTATTTTTTAACCTGCAAAGTATAATTGTCAACTTTTTGCCGTACAGCTTTTATGGTAGTTGAATATAATGATACGATGTGGATTTCGGAATTAAAATAGGCGGCTATTTTGGTGGAGAATGGTAATTTTTGCCTGGTCTCTAAAGAACTATCAATTGGCACCACAATTTTTTTAATGTCCTTTCGGAAATCATAATCAGTCCTGACAGTAACAACCGGACAGGGAGCATATGTTACAATACGATACGCATTGCTGCCGATCCAGAATTCTTCAAATCCGGAAACACCATGTGTGCCGGCTATGACCAACATGGCATCGCTGTATTTTGCCTGATTGGCTACTTCAATGTGAACTTTACCTTTCCTTATTTTGTAGGTTATCTCACCCGGCTTCAGCTGATCATGGTATTTGGCAATAATCTCCTCAAAGCTATCCGAAATTTCTTTCCTGCTTCCCGTCATTACATCAGGATAAACTGATTCGTCACTTCGGGTATTATCTACCCAAACCAAAAGAATATTAGACTTGATCCTGTTAGCGAGGACAATAGCATATTCAAGAGCGTGTAATGAACATCTTGAAAAATCGATGGCAACGATTATTTGCTTCATGGTTTTGATTATTTAAATCCAACAGCTAAAATACAAAAAATTTTATTGCTTACTTTTGTTTTTTCATATTAAATCGTATTAATGAACGAAAATCTGGATGCAAGCGGGAAAACACTCACCAAAACCGAACTTGAGATTGAAAAGGTTTTAAGACCTATAAATTTTGAAGATTTTGCAGGTCAAAAAAGTGTAGTGAATAACCTGAAAGTATTTGTTGAGGCAGCCAAACAAAGGGGTGAATCGCTTGACCATGTTCTCTTGCATGGCCCGCCAGGACTGGGTAAAACCACACTTTCTTATATTATAGCTAATGAGTTGGGTGTTGGAATTAAAGTTTCATCCGGGCCTGTATTGGACAAACCGGGCGACCTTGCCGGCTTACTGACCAACCTGGAAGAAAATGATGTTTTATTTATCGATGAAATTCATCGTTTAAGTCCTGTGGTGGAGGAATATCTTTATAGTGCAATGGAAGACTATAAAATTGATATTATGATAGAAACAGGGCCTAACGCACGAAGTGTTCAGATTACGTTAAGCCCTTTTACTTTGATAGGGGCAACAACACGTTCAGGCCTTTTAACAGCGCCTTTACGATCCCGTTTTGGAATAAACTCACGTTTGTCATACTACGATTCAGCTACCCTTAAACATATCGTTAACCGGTCTGCCGGTATACTCAAGGTCCAAATTAGTGATGATGCTGCCGGTGAAATAGCGAGAAGAAGCCGGGGCACACCACGAATTGCCAACTTGCTCTTGCGTAGGATAAGAGATTTTGCCCAGATAAAAGGGGACGGTAAAATAGATTTGGATATTTCAATGTACAGCCTTTCGGAGCTTAATGTTGACAAAAACGGTCTTGATGAAATGGATAATAAGATACTCCAGACCATTATTGAAAAATTCAAAGGTGGTCCGGTGGGCATAACAACAATTTCTACAGCCGTTGGCGAGGATGCCGGAACCATTGAAGAGGTGTATGAACCGTTTCTGATTCAGGAGGGTTACCTGATGCGCACACCCCGTGGTAGAGAAGCTACCGAACTTGCTTACAAACATCAAGGCAAATTTAAAACCAAAGAACAGGAGAAACTATTTTGATTTTTGATTGAAATGTCTGAATTCTCAAAAAATCATCTTACCTCCAAAATAAAAAATAAAGCCTCAGATTTAGGATTTTATGCTTGTGGGATTTCAGAAGCGAAACACCTTGCTGAAGACACTGAGCGATTGAAAAAATGGCTTGATAGCGGTTACCATGCAGAAATGAAATACATGGAAAACCATTTCGAAAAACGAGCTGATCCCAGGAAACTTCTCGAAAACGCAAAATCAGTAATCTCCGTCCTGTACAATTATTATCCAAAAAAAAATATTCCTGAAGAAGACAATTATAAAATTTCCAAATATGCTTATGGTACCGATTACCATTTTATATTGAAGAAAAAATTAAAAGAGTTAATTGCTTTAATAAAAACTGAAG
>JAIOTR010000211.1 GCA_021106665.1 Bacteroidales bacterium | reverse complement strand
TTAGACTCGGATGTTGAAATTATAACAGAGGATATTCCAGGTTGGTTGATCAGTACGGTAGGGCATTTAACTGTTGCTCTTGATATTTCAATAACAGATGATTTAAGGGATGAAGGGATAGCCAGGGAGCTTGTTAACAGGATACAAAATATCAGGAGAGATAAGCAATTTGAAGTGACCGATAAAATTAATGTGACCATTGAAAAAAACAGTAATTTAGAAACGGCAATCAATAAGAATTTTTCTTATATTTGCTCTGAAACACTGGCAGAAACTTTAGTGCTGACAGATAGTATTTTAAATGATAAAAAACTGCTAATAGAATTAACAGAAAATTTAAAAACGAACATAATAATTGATAAACAAATTAGTTAACTATACGTAAACAGTCTATTAACCATAATATTACGGCTATGACAAAGGAAGAAACACAAGCGGAAGGATTAAAAACCAGATATTCAGATGAGGAACTGGAAGAATTTCGTCAAATAATTACTGAAAAACTAGACAACGCTAGAGAAGACCTCAAAATGCTAACCGACGCATTTTCTCATGCTAATGAACACGATACTACTGATACTTCTCCTACATTTAAGGTTCTGGAAGAAGGATACCAGGTTTTATCAAAAGAAGAAAACAGCCGGCTTGCTGTCCGACAACAAAAATTTATCAATTCATTAGAAAATGCGTTGATCAGGATTGAAAACAAATCCTATGGTATTTGTCGTGTGACAGGTAAACTTATTCCAAAAGAAAGATTAAGGAGTGTACCACATGCTACACTGAGCATTGACGCAAAATTAAATCAACCACGAAGGAAGTAATCCTTATTTCTTCACTATTAAATTGAAAAAATCGATTACAATAATCCTGCTGATTTTAATCGCAGATCAGATATTAAAGATTTGGATTAAAACACATATGACCATTGGTCAGGAAATATTTGTATTGGGTAATTGGTTTATCCTTCATTTCACCGAAAATGAAGGAATGGCCTTTGGGATGAGATTTGGAGGTGACTTTGGTAAGTTAATATTAAGCATATTCCGCTTAGTTGCCATTGCACTTATTGCTTGGTATTTATATAATCTTTCAAAAAAACAGGCAAAATCCGGATTGATCATCAGCATGTCCCTCATTTTAGCCGGAGCAATCGGTAATATTATTGATAGTGCAATTTACGGATTGATTTTCAGTGAAAGTAAATTTCATGAAGTAGCGCAGCTGTTCCCCTCCGAAGGTGGATATGGTAATATTCTGCACGGTAAGGTGGTTGACATGTTGTATTTCCCTGTGATTAAAGGAAATTATCCTAACTGGTTTCCTTTCTGGGGTGGAAATGATTTTATATTCTTCAGACCTGTATTTAACATCGCCGATTCTTCAATTACTGTTGGTGTTTTTATACTTATATTTTTCCAGAAAAAATTTTTCAAAAAATAATCTCAAATTTTTTATCTTTGCTCAAATTTTAAAATCACGACATGGATAATAAAAGCGAAGGTTATATTTCCCAGATAATTGGCGCCGTTGTGGATGTCTCTTTTGAAAATGAAGAGGATCTTCCCAACCTTTATGATGCATTGGAGATTCCAAAGGAAGATGGAACAAAACTGGTACTCGAATGCCAGCAGGATATCGGTGAAAATACCGTCAGAACGATTGCCATGGATTCAACCGATGGCCTTCGAAGAGGGATGACTGCTATTAATACGGATTCACCTATTTCTATGCCGGTTGGAGATGAGATCAGAGGCAGGCTTTTTAATGTGATCGGTGATCCGATAGACGGCCTGGGTCCTGTTTCAAGAGAAAACGTATATGCAATTCACAGGGATCCACCCAAATTTGAAAACCTGACAACACAAAAAGAAGTCTTGTTTACCGGTATTAAAGTTATTGACTTAATAGAGCCTTATGCAAAAGGTGGTAAAATTGGATTGTTTGGAGGAGCAGGCGTAGGAAAAACCGTGATCATCATGGAGTTGATTAACAATATTGCAAAACAATATACTGGTCTTTCTGTTTTTGCAGGAGTTGGTGAAAGAACAAGGGAAGGAAACGACCTTCTTCGTGAAATGATCGAATCCGGAGTTATTAAATATGGTGATGAGTTTTTAAAAAGCATGGAACAGGGAAGCTGGGACCTTTCTAAAGTTGATCGTGATGAATTAATAAAATCCCAGGCTACTTTAACCTTCGGACAGATGAATGAACCACCAGGAGCCAGGGCAAGGGTAGCTTTATCGGGCCTTACTGTAGCTGAATATTTCCGTGATGGTGATGATAAATCAGGAGGCAGGGATATCCTGTTCTTTATGGACAATATCTTCCGCTTTACACAGGCCGGATCGGAGGTTTCCGCATTACTGGGCCGTATGCCATCAGCGGTTGGTTATCAACCAACACTTGCGACTGAAATGGGTATCATGCAGGAAAGGATCACCTCAACCAAGAGAGGTTCCATTACATCTGTTCAGGCTGTTTATGTACCTGCTGACGATTTAACGGATCCTGCACCGGCTACAACATTCTCCCATCTTGATGCAACAACTGTACTTAGCAGAAAGATTGCTGAGTTGGGTATATATCCTGCTGTTGATCCCCTCGATTCTACATCAAGAATTCTTATTCCTGATGTAGTAGGAGATGAACATTATAATACAGCCCAAAAAGTTAAAGAAGTGCTGCAGCGTTATAAAGAATTGCAGGATATCATTGCCATACTTGGTATGGATGAACTTTCTGAAGAAGATAAAATGGTTGTTCACAGGGCAAGAAGGGTACAACGTTTCTTATCCCAACCTTTCCATGTTGCCGAGCAATTTACAGGATTGAAAGGTACAGTAGTAACTATTGAAGATACAATAAAAGGTTTTAATATGAT
>JAIOTR010000414.1 GCA_021106665.1 Bacteroidales bacterium | reverse complement strand
ATATTATCTGGGATCTCAACTTTTGCCTTATAAACAACGGTGTAATCCTTAATCACGATTAAAGTGGCCGATGGCGCCACCAGTGCAATCTTGTTGATCTCCTCACTTTCAAAATATTTATTGCTGACTTTGATAATTCCTTTTTTTCCCAACTTCCTGCTTTCGAGGTTTGTTCCAACCATAATCTGGTTAGCTACCTTGTTCAACCCTAAAATATTAATAACCTGGAAAACCGACTGGGAAGGTATATGATCAATCACGGTGCCGTTTTCGATGGCCGAAACCTTTAATTCCTTTCTTTTATCTTGTTTAATCATCTTATGTCAATTTTTGAAATTTAGAAATCAGTTCTTTACATCAACGCCAAGTATGGTGGTAAGCAATGCCTGCCTCACATAAACACCATTTTGTGCCTGTTTGAAATAATACGCTTTGGGATTGTCATCCACATCAACGGTGATCTCGTTTACCCTTGGTAGTGGGTGCATCACCCGCAGGTTCTTTTTCGCATCGTCAAGCATTTTATTCTTCAAAACATAAGCATTTTTCACCCTTTCATATTCAAGAGGATCAGCAAAACGTTCTTGTTGGATACGGGTCATGTATAAAATGTCAACCTTTGGGATCACTTCATCCATTTCAGTGTATTGGTGGTATTCAAGATTCTTTTCCTTGATATACCTTTTAACCGAGCTTGGAAGTTTTAATTCTTCAGGTGATACTAAATGGAATGTGGTTTTGTAATTTGTCAACGCAATGACAAGTGAATGGACTGTTCTTCCGTATTTTAAATCCCCCACAAAAGCAATGTCAAGGTTTTCCAGTTTCTTTTGTGTTTTCCTGATAGAGTAAAGATCCAACAGGCACTGGGTAGGATGCTGGTTTGATCCGTCTCCGGCATTGATGATCGGAACGGGAGATACCTCACTGGCATAACGGGCGCTGCCTTCTTTTGGGTGCCGCATGACGATTACATCCGAATAATTGCTCACCATAAGGATCGTATCTTTTAATGATTCTCCTTTCTTAACACTTGATGACGCAACATCCGAAAACCCTATTACCTTGGCGCCTAATCGTGAGGCTGCCGATTCAAAGCTTAACCTTGTCCGGGTTGACGGCTCAAAAAATATGGTGGCCACTACATAATCCTCAAGTATTATCCTTTTTGGATTTGCTTCAAATTTTTCAGCAAGGTTGAGTATTTTATTATAGTCCTCTTTGGTGATATCGTGGATAGAAACAAGACTTTTATTCTTCATTGTTTATGTTTTAATTAATGGGTAGTAAAAGTATCCAAAAAATGAATCAAGTTATAGGTTGTTGATTTTTTGTTAAAAAAAAGGCGACTTTAAAGCCGCCTTTTCAAATGTTTATTTCAAATTGTGTTTTTCAACAAAATCCCCGATAATTCCATCGAGATCAGGATAACCAATTTCCTGCAGATCGTAATAAACCCTTGTGTTTGGCTTATTGATCTTGATCAATCTGTTCAGGTCAATAGGCGTACCAATCACTACCGAATCACATTCCGTATTGTTGATAGAAGTTTCAAGATCTTTCAACTGTTGATCGCTGTAACCCATAGCCGGTAACAAAATACCGATGTTAGGGTAAATTTCAAATGTTTCCGAAAGTTTACCTACGGTGTATGGTCTTGGATCAACCAACTCGGCAGCGCCAAATTTCTTTGCTGCTACTGTGCCGGCACCCAATTTCATCTCTCCATGAGTCAGGGTTGGTCCGTCTTCAACAACCAGCACTTTCTTGCCTTTAATCATAGAAGGATCATCAACCTTAATAGGAGAAGCGCCATCAACTACGATAGCATTTGGAGCTACCTTCGCGATGCTTTCCCTTACGGTTTGAATTCCTTCTGGAGAAGCGGTATCCATTTTATTGATAATGGCTACATCTGCAAGTCTTAAAGTAACCTCACCGGGATAATAGCTCAGTTCATGACCCGGTCTGTGCGGATCAACTACTGTCATGTTCAGGTCAGGCTTGTAAAATGGGAAATCATTATTCCCACCATCCCAAAGAATTACATCACATCCATCAGGATCTTGCTCTGCCGCTCTTAAAATAGCCTCATAGTCAACACCTGCATAAATTACGTTTCCACGAACAACATGCGGCTCGTACTCTTCCATTTCCTCAACCGTACACTTGTGCTTGGTTAGGTCTTCAAGGGTAGCGAACCGCTGAACTTTCTGAGCAACAAGATCGCCATAAGGCATCGGGTGACGAATGGCAACAACTTTTAATCCTTTTGCCATCAGGTATTCAATCACCTTCCTTGATGTTTGGCTTTTACCACACCCGGTCCTTACTGCACCAACTGCAATAAGAGGTTTGGTGCTTTTAACCATAGTGTCGCGAGGGCCTAATAATATAAAATTAGCTCCTGCTGCATTAACAATTGCACTTACAGCCATTACTCTTTGATAAGGAACATCGCTGTATGAAAATATGCAATCATCAACGTTAAATTCCGAGATTAACCTTGTTAGGTCTTCTTCTGCAAAAATCGGGATACCATCCGGGTATAAATCACCGGCCAGTTGGGCAGGGTATTTTCGTCCGTCGATATCAGGAATCTGGGCAGCTGTAAAAGCTACCACATTGTAACTTTCATTTCCACGGTAATATGTATTAAAATTGTGGAAATCCCTTCCTGCAGCACCGATAATAATTACATTTTTCTTCATAATTATTACCTTTT
>JAIOTR010000373.1 GCA_021106665.1 Bacteroidales bacterium | reverse complement strand
GGGGGAAATCCTTTTTTTTCAATATATCTAATGTTTGCTCCAAGTTGTTGCAGACTTTCCACCAATATTCCGATCGGGCGATCTTTCATTCTTTCGGAACCTGTTAATCTCCATTTACCCGGTTGTTGTGCCAAAACAGCAATTAGAAACCGCATGACAGTTCCCGAGTTTTTACAATCAAGACTTACAATTTTATTGGTATTTTTTGCTTCTTCAATTCTTTCAAGCAAATTTTTCATTAATGCTGTATCATCGGCTTTCGAAAGATTGGCAATTTTTGAAGTTTGTTTGCTTAAAAAATTAATTATCAGCGCTCTGTTGCTAATACTCTTTGAGGCAGGAAGACTGATCTCACCAAATAGTTTTTTATCTTTTTTATTTAAGGTAAGAATGTTCATACTCAGATAAATATCATGCTTCCAAACTTTGATAAAACCTGAGGCTCTCTAATATTAAATTGACATCAATTTCCTGATTGATCAAGCTATTACCTATCGAAGTAAGTAGTGTGAAATTAAATGTGTCACCGGTATTTTTTTTATCATGTTTCATGATGTCGATTATCAAATCAAAATTGCCTGACCTGAGTGGGTATTGTTTAAAATTTGCGGCAATGTAAGGTATAACCTCATCCATTTCACTTTTTGGAAATTTTGAAAATTTATTGGAAAGGTATATCTCGCAAATAAGTCCTGCTGCAACAGCTTCACCATGCAATAAAGGCTCATCATCATGATGCAATGAAAAGGTCTCTATGGAATGGCCGATGGTATGTCCGAAATTTAAAACTTTTCTAAATCCGGTATCAAGTGGATCTTCCATAACAAAATAATTTTTTATCTCAACCGACCAGTCAATTATCTCTTTCCAGTTTTTAATATCTTTGAAATTTTGAGACGACAAATCATCCCAGTAATGCTTTTCATAGATTACAGAATGTTTTATCACTTCGGCAAACCCAGACCTTAGCTGATGCTCCGGAAGTGTGTCAAGAAATTCCGGTATGATAAAAACAACCTGTGGATTAGAGAAAAATCCGATCTGGTTCTTTAAACCACTCATATCCACACCTACTTTTCCTCCTATGGATGCATCTACCATTGATAATAGTGTGGTGGGTATGTTCAGATAACGAATACCCCGCTTAAAAGAAGTAGCAACAAAACCACCCAAATCACTGATTATACCTCCTCCTAAATTGATCAATATAGAATTCCTGTCGGCATTGTTGTCAGCCAGCTCCTGCCACAACCTCTGGCAGGTGTCAATGTTTTTTATCTCTTCGCCAACAGGCACTTCAATTATATGTACCTTTTGAAACAATTGAATATTGCTCATTAATCTTGGAAGGCAGTATTTGCGACTGTTTTCATCCACCAAAACAAATATTTTATGTTCAGAAAATTCATATTGATACAAAAATGATCGAATTGTATCATAAACATCGTTGCCGATAAAAATCGAGTACCCGTTTGAATTAATAATTGATTGTTCCATTAAAGCAAAAATAAATATTATTTAAAACTGACAAAATTTATTATCGGAAGGTTCATCAATATTAATTTAAATTGAAGGATTTTTCGTGCAAAATTTTATTTATACATCAAAAAAATTATCATCTTTGCCACCTTGTATTTTTAATGTTAATAAATTAACAATCTAAAATAAAAAAGCGATGTTTTCATTTGAAAATACTGAGATTGCCTTTAAAAGCAAATCAAATAAAGATTTAACAAGAGCATACTATTTATTCAAGTTGATTGCCAATAATGCATTGGTTTATGTTGGAAGCAGAATATCCAATTTGGCATTGGGTTTACACTTGCCCGTTAGTTGGGCAGTAAAACCTACTATTTATGCGCATTTTGTAGGTGGAGAATCAATTGATGAATGTCAGAAGAATGTAAGGATACTTGAAAAATTCAATGTTAAAGCAATCCTTGATTATTCAGTTGAGGGAAAGGAATCGTTGGAAGATATTAATCTTGCGATGGAAGAAACATTAAAAACTATCCATAACGCAGCCAAAGACGCCAATGTTCCTTTTGCAGTATTTAAACCAACTGCTTTTACAAAAGAATTGGTGCTCGAAAAAGTCAGCGCCGGAGAGGAATTGAATGACGAAGAAAAAGAAGAAGCCGAAAACTTCAGGAACAGGGTTGGTAAGCTTTGCCAAACAGCTTATGAAAACGATGTCCCGATCCTGATTGATGCAGAAGATTCATGGTTCCAGAACTTTATTGATGAGGTAACCTATGCCAACATGGAAAAATTCAATAAGACAAAAGCCATTGTTTTCAATACCTATCAGATGTATCGCTGGGACCGCCTTGAGGTGCTTGAAAAAGCCTATAACAATGCCATGGAAAAAGGTTACTATCTGGGAGCTAAATTCGTTAGGGGAGCATATATGGAAAAAGAGAGAGCCAGGGCTGAAGAGAAAGGATATAAAGATCCGATTCAACCTGACAAGGACAGCACCGACAGGGATTATAATGCGGCCTTAAAGTTTTGCATTGAGCGAATTGACCGTATAAGTACTTTCAACGGAACTCACAACGAATACAGTTCGCGATATATGACAGAACTAATGGCCGAACATAACATACCAAAAAATAATATCCATTGCTGGTTTTCACAACTTATTGGAATGAGCGACCATATCAGTTTTAATTTGGCAGATGCCGGATATAATGTTGCCAAATATGTTCCATTTGGACCGGTAAGATCAGTACTGCCTTATCTTCTCAGAAGGACTGAGGAAAATACTTCCATTGCGGGACAAACAGGACGCGAATTGAGTTTGTTAATCACTGAACGTAAACGAAGAAAGAATAAATAAATATTTTAATCTTTATCAGATACCTCAACCTTAAATGCAAGTCCCAATTCAAAGAAAATATTCTCCTGGATCTCAGGATTTAACTGGGTACGTTCATCACCAAATTTAATAAATGAAAGCTGCCAGTCCAGGCGGTCATCTTTTGCATAAACAGGATACTTTCTTCCCATTGTATATCCAAACTTACCATTAAGATACAACTGCTTAAGAAACTTTACTTCGGCAAACACATAAGGTTCAATTGCATATCTTGAGGTATAGGCATCATTAAATTCACTGGATATCCGATAAGATGAAACAAGCGCAATATAACCGATTCCGGTTGAAAAATTATCATGAATTTTATATCTTATCTTAGCATAAATGGGCAGGTCGCCGGTAATGGAAAGTTTTGATGACACATCCCAATTCAGGCCAAACAACGGTACAACAAAAGGTCCGAAAAACTCAGTGTTAAAATACATTCCTACTTTCCACAAAAACTTCTCTGAACTGCGTTTTGAATAGGTTGTAAAAAATCCCAGTTGCAAAGCATTTGAATTGATGTTCTTGTAATCAGAATTTAATCGCGGCAAAAAGATAAAAAGAAAGGATTTATTCTCATTGAATTTATGATTATATCCAAGTGTCAGCCCAAGTGAATAGTAGTTCTCAGGCCATACCTGTTTTGGTGAATAGGCAACCTTCCAGGCATTTCCTCTTATTCCTGTTAAAAGCGTACTTTTTTTGCTGATGACAATGGGTGCATTAACAAAACCTGAAATAAAATGAGCATCCGAAGTAGTATCTTTCTGCACGTAGGAATTAGAGGGAGATAGCATGTAATTAACTTCAGCAATGGTGAATGTATTTTGTGAGTATAAAGCACTTACCGGTAAGTAAAGTAGAGATAAAATTAGTAACCTTTTAATCATTTTTAAATTCAGGATTTTTTCAAAGGTAGTGATATTAATTTTTGGATGGCTACAATAAAAATTTCTTAACTTTGAAGGAAATTATAAGTTTTGGCATATCAGAAAATTTTATAAATCATTAATAAATTAGAAAATAGTTAATGCCTTTTAAAAGAGAAATTTTACTTTACCTGATAATATATTTTCTTATATGGAATCTTGGGATTGGACAAACTAGCCTAACAAAAGATAGTTTAGTAGAAAAATCTAATCCAGGTAATTACGGACTGGCAAGCGCAGGTACTTTTAACACATATCAGGAAGTATTCACTTATCAATCCGGGTGGAATTGGGTCTCTTTTCCACGGATGGAAAG
>JAIOTR010000465.1 GCA_021106665.1 Bacteroidales bacterium | reverse complement strand
GGAAGCTCACCCTCAACCAAAGAAGAATTGATGGCTGAATACCTCTCATTTTTTGGAATTGGCACTTCTCTTCAAGCAAGTTTCATTTCTTCGGTTACCGAAATATGTGAGCAGGAAACAATTGATTTTATGGACATGTCAACTGGTGATGTGACATCATGGGAGTGGGAATTTGAAGGGGGTATGCCAGCTACATCATCTTTCCAGAATCCTACTATAGCTTATTTCAATGTCGGGATTTTTGACGTAACCCTTACTGTTTCTGATGGAAATGAATTCAGTTCAATAACCCTTGAAGATTATATTACTGTCAATGCTGCACCTTCTACACCTGAAACTCCTAATGGCGAAATTGTTGTTGGTTCTTATCCGGGATGGACAAATGATTATTCAGTAACAGAAGTTGCCAACGCTGATAGTTATGAATGGAATCTGGATCCTGCTGATGCAGGATCTATAATAGAAAATGGAACTGATTGTACTATTGACTGGACAGATTACTGGGAAGGCGATGTTTACTTGAGTGTTAAGGCAATTAATGAATGTGGTGAAAGCAATTATTCGGAAAGCCTGCAAATTCTTGTAACACTTACTGATATAAATGAAAATATAAGCAAAGGAATCAATATATTTCCAAATCCCAATAATGGACAGTTTAAAATTTATTTTGGAGATTTGAATTTAGTTAATCCAGAAATTAAAATTTTAAATAATTTGGGTAAAGTTGTTTTTGAAGCATCTGGAAATATCTATGGTGAAAATAATATGGATATAAATCTGAATGATTTAGATTCAGGAATCTATTTCATTATTATTAATTCTGAAGAAATAACATATAAAGAAAGAATAATTATAAAATAATACAATAATACAAGGCTGGAGCAGAACACTTCCGGCTTTTGTAATTATACATATTAACTAATGCAAATATACTGATTCATTAAAAAACATAAATAATTCCGTATTATGAAGCATGTTTACATACTATTAATTAGTCTAATTTTCATTTCCAGCTCATTTGCTGACGATATTCAATATTCTGACAATTGGGGAGATGCCGGATTTTCTTTAAAAAATCAAAATAATAAAACAGTAACTGTTAATTTTTCTATTGATAATTTCAGCATTCTGAATGTCACAATAAACGGTAAAGGAATGCAGGAACTTTCTTTACCAAATGTGATACTTCCCAATGATGAAGGTGCACCAAACTTACCCGGCACCGGAAGATATATAGCGGTTCCTAATGGAGCTATCGCAGAATTAAACATTGTTAGTTTCAGAACAGAGTTGTATTCTGATATTGACATTGCACCATCACCAAGAATTCCCTGGGATACTGAAACAGAGCCACTGGAATACAAAAAAAATGAGGCTATTTACAACTCCAATAAATTTTATCCTGAGAATCCTTTTAAACTTTCTGAAAAAACAGAAATTCGCGGGATCGAAGCTGTAATGCTTGGCATTACTCCTTTTCAATACAATCCAATTACAAAGGAACTGAAAGTTTACAGGGATATTGAAATAGAAATAACTTTTACTAATGGAAACAGTGATTTTGGAGATGAAAGGTTAAGAAGCCGCTGGTGGGATCCGATAATCAGGGATATGTTCCTCAATGAATCCTCCATACCTGAAATTAACTACAACAAGTCCTTTCAGGAAACAAAAGAAACAGGTTGTGAATATTTGATCGTAGCTCCTAATAATCAGGAATTTCAAAATTGGGCTGATACCATTAAACAATTCAGGACTTTGCAAGGTATCCTGACTAATGTAATAACCCTTGATGAAATTGGTGGAAATAATGTAAATACATTGGAAAGTTACTTCAACGATGCATACAACGACTGGGATATTGTCCCTGCTGCGGTTTTACTTCTCGGTGATTATGGCACCAATGCGGCTAATAGCATAGTAGCACCTATCTGGGACTACTATTGTGCTTCTGATAATATTTATGCCGATGTAACCAACAACGACATGCCTGATATGGTTTTTGCAAGAATTACCGCCCAGAATGAAGACCAACTGGAAACCATGATCACCAAGTTTCTGAATTATGAGGTTAATCCTCCTACCAATCCTGACTTTTATAATCATCCAATTACAGCTTTGGGCTGGCAAACCGAACGCTGGTTCCAGATATGTTCCGAATCTGTTGGTGGTTTTTGGAAACATGCATTGGGCAAAGAACCTGTACGAATAAATGAAGTTTATGGCGGGAATCCGGCAACAGATCCGTGGTCAACTGCATCAAATACTTACACCGTATTAAACGTGTTCGGGCCAAATGGATTGAACTACATTCCTCAATCACCTAGTGACCTTGGTGACTGGAGCGGTGGTGATGCAACAATGGTCAATGATGCTATTAACAACGGCGCTTTTATGCTTCAGCATCGCGATCATGGTTATGAGCAAGGCTGGGGCGAACCTGATTATGCGAGCAATGATATTAATGGTTTATCCAATACTGACCTGACCTTTATCCTTTCCGTAAATTGTTTAACTGGTAAATATAATTTACCGGGGGGAGAGTGTTTTACTGAAAAATTTCACCGTTATACAAGCAACGGCCAAAATTCCGGAGCACTTGGATTGATCGCTGCTTCCGAAGTTTCTTACTCATTTGTTAATGACACCTATGTTTGGGGCCTGTATGATAACCTGTGGCCGGAATTCATGCCTCAGTACGGTACAACTCCTGATCACAGAGGTGTATTGCCCGCTTTTGGAAACGCAGCTGGAAAATATTTTCTCAAGCAGTCATCATGGCCATACAATACCGGCAACAAAGAAGTAACATATAATTTATTTCACCATCATGGAGATGCTTTTCTCACATTATTTACTGAAGTACCGCAGGATTTAACAGTCTTACATAGTGACGTTTTACTTGAGGGAGTTGAAACTTTTTCTATTTATGCAGATGTAGATGCATTCATCGGGCTTACCGTTAATGGCGAAATAATAGGAACAGGTATTGGGGCAGGTGTAATGATTCAAATACCGATTCCCGGACAGACGGCAGGATCGCAGATAGATGTAACTGTAACCAAACAAAATTATTATCGCTATGAAACAACGGTGGATGTGATTCCATCAGATATTGCATATGTGGTTCAAGAATCATTTTCAATGAATGATGATGCAGGTAATGGAAACGGATTAATGGATTACGGAGAGGCAATTTCACTTTCTGTAACATTGCAAAATATTGGTACAGTACTGGCAAATAATGTGACTGCCACATTAAGCACTGGAAGTCCGTTTATTACAATTACTGACAATTCAGAAACTTTTGGTGATTTCCTCCCGGGAAATTCCATAACCATCAATGATGCTTTTGCATTTGATGTGGATAATTTAATACCTGACAATATCAATATATTATTTGAAATTGAAGCAACCGACGGAACAGATACATGGGTAAGTCAATTTATAATCAAATCACATGCCCCGGTTATGGAATTTGTAGATTTTGAAATTGATGATGCAGGTGGAAATAATAATGGAAGAGTTGATCCCGGTGAAACGGTTGATCTTACAATTTCGATTATCAATTCAGGATCATCTGAAGCATTTAACATAATTGGAGAATTGGCCACTTCAGATCCATATATAACGATCAATACAGCTCCACAGAATTATGGAAATATGGCCGCCAATGCAACTTCGGATAATGTTTTCAGTATTACAGCTGATGCAACTGCACCGGAAGGTTCTCTTGCAGAATTCGATTTTAATATTTCAGGTGATGGTGGGATAAATGGTATGGGGTCATTCTCAACAGTTATAGGTCAATATATAGCGCTCATACTTGATCTCGAATCTCAAAATTACTCGGGTCCCGGCATCTATGAAACATTAAATGATATGGATATTTATGCTGAGTATGCGACAAATTTCCCTGAAGACATTAGTCTTTATAAAAACTTATTTGTTTGTCTTGGATTGCATTTTACCAATTATGAACTAACTCAGGACGAAGGACAAATATTGAAAGATTTCTTGCTGAATGGCGGTAATATC
Source organism: Bacteroidales bacterium (assembly GCA_021106665.1). GTDB lineage: Bacteria > Bacteroidota > Bacteroidia > Bacteroidales > JAADJA01 > JAADJA01. The sequence continues at coordinate 2,907 of JAIOTR010000465.1, read as the reverse complement.
TGGATGGAAGGAAGGGTAACATGGAAAGATGACACTCCAACTCCTGTTCATTCGATGTTCAATATTGATATTGAAAACCAAAACATGTTTGTATTGGAAGACATTGTTGGAGTAGCAGGTACACTATCTGGAGGAACTTCTTTTGTATATGATGGACATAATCCAGTAGCCGATTATGAACTTATTCCAGAATATCCTGCTTTTGATGTGTTTACCATACAAGATCCATTTTACAGTTGTGGTGTAGCTTATAATGCAGGTGATTATCGTACAATAGGTACTACTTTTGAACTTGGTAAAATATTAGATGGAAGTTCCCCTTCGACCAAAGTTGAATTAATGCAAAAAATTCTCAGTTGGTTTGACGGAACGCTCACCGGATTTGGGGATTCAGAAGTTGAATACTTAAGTCAGAAAATATTGGATAGTTATCCAAATCCTTTTACCGGCAATACGACCTTGAAATTTTTTGTAGAAAAGAAATCCAATATTTCACTTAAAATATATAATATTCATGGCGAATTAATTCAACCTCTCGCTGATGATAATTGTTACACAGAAGGAATTTACGAAATAACATGGGACGGAAACAATGAAGAAGGAAACCCTGTTCCTGCAGGAATTTATTTTGGCGTTTTGCAATCACAAAATTCCGTTTTTTCACATAAACTTATTTTGACAAAATAACTATACAAACATAAGCATTGATATAAAATTAAAATAACAACTAAATTGATTAATTATGACAAATTTTAAACAAATCTTTAGAACAAAGCTTATCCTTACGCTTTTTTCATTTATGTTGATTGGAGTATTAATTGCAGATGAAATTCAATATTCCGATAGCTGGGGAAATCAGGGTTTTGAGCTTACACAACAAAAAACTTCAGGTGTTGAAGTTACTTACTCGATTCACTCTTTTACATTCTCAAGCAATCAAATTAACGGCAAGTTGATGGATGTTATTGAACTTCCGGGCAACCTGCTTCCAAACAATGAAGGAGCGCCAAACTTACCGGGTACAGGACGCTACATAGCGATACCGCAAGGTGCTAATGTAACGTTTGAAGTAATTGCAAGCAGGACAGAAACTTTTAAGAATATTGACCTTGCTCCTGCACCACGAATTCCATGGGAAACAGAAAGTGGTCCGCTGGAATACAACAAGGACTTAAGCATTTACACTAAGGATGAATTTTATCCTGTAAATCCTGTTAGTACTGAAATTACTCAAGTCAGAGGAGTTGATGTGGTAATGTTGGGCGTAACACCCTTTCAGTATAATCCTGTAACAAAAGAACTAATCGTTTATCATGATCTTCGTGTTGAAGTGAACTTCGAAGGTGGAAATGGACAGTTTGGGGATAATCGTTTAAGGAGCCGCTGGTGGGATCCCATATTGGAAGATATGCTTCTTAACCATGAATCTCTTCCTAAGATAGATTACAATAAATCTTACCAGACTACTGAGGACGTGGGTTGTGAATATTTGATCGTTGTACCTAACAATGCTGAATACCAGCAATGGGCCGACTCTATTAAAAAGTTCAGAACCATGCAGGGAATTGTGACAGACATCAAAACTCTTGATGACATTGGAGGCAACAACGCAAATACCTTGGAAAATTATTTTAACAATGCTTTCAATACATGGGATATTGTTCCGGCTGCTGTACTACTTATGGCTGATTATGGAACCAATGCTACAAATAGTATTATTTCACCCATATGGAACAACTATTGTGCTTCCGACAACATTTATGCAGATGTAAACAACAACGATATGCCCGACATGGTCTTTGCCAGGATGACTGCACAGAATGCTACCCATCTGGAAACCATGGTAACCAAATTCCTGGATCATGAAAGAACACCCCCAACAAATCCGGGCTATTATCAAAATCCGATTACAGCTTTAGGGTTTCAAACAGAGCGCTGGTTTCAGATCTGTTCTGAATCCGTTGCAGGTTTCTGGGAAGTTGTACAGGGGAAAACTGTAAACAGGATCAATGCTATATACAGTGGCAATCCTCAAACTGCTGCATGGTCAACAGCGACCAATACTACAACTGTAGTGAATGTTTTTGGGCCAAATGGATTGGGTTACATTCCTGCTACACCAGGACAAGTTAACTGTACATGGTATGGATCGGGACAGGATGTAATTGATGGAATCAATAACGGCGCTTTCATGTTGCAACACCGCGACCACGGAGGAACTACAGGTTGGGGCGAACCCGATTTCCAAAGCAGCGACATTAACAGTCTTAACAATACAGATTTAACATTTGTTTGGTCTATTAACTGCTTAACTGGTAAGTATAATATGACAGGTGAGTGTTTTGCAGAAAAATTCCACAGGCATACCTCTGGTGGTAATAATTCAGGAGCATTAGGTATTAATGCTGCCTCTGAGATATCTTATTCATTTGTAAATGATACTTATGTTTGGGGCGCTTATGATAATATGTGGCCTGAATTCCTGCCGGATTATGGAACCACTCCCGACTCAAGAGATGTTTTACCGGCCTTTGGAAATGCTGCAGGTAAATATTTCTTACAGCAGTCGAGCTGGCCTTATAACACCAACAACAAAGAAGTAACTTATAATTTGTTTCATCATCATGGTGATGCTTTTATGACCGTTTACTCTGAAATACCTCAAAATTTAACGGTAACACATAATCCTATTCTATATGCCGGAGTAACAAATTTCGATGTAACTGCAAATGATGGTGCATTTATAGCTTTAACAGTAAATGGTGAGATCATAGGTACAGCTGAAGCAACCGGAGGTCCGGTTTCAATTACTATTCCTGCACAGCAGCCACCTCATCAAATGATTGTTACCATTACAAAACAAAATTATTACCGCTATGAAAGTGTTGTTGAAATTATTCCTCCATC
>JAIOTR010000341.1 GCA_021106665.1 Bacteroidales bacterium | reverse complement strand
GCAGATAATCTTAATCTTACGGTTCCGGGACTTGGCAGGTACGCCAGTTTAATATTTCCGGGAAGATTGTTTTCCCATGATTCGATTTTCTCTGCCAGCAAAGACTCCGGGAGACCTTGTGTCAGAATTGTTTTATGTACAATTGCTCCCGGTGAAAAACGTTTCAATAGCTCAGGAATGATATAGTCTTTCATCATCTGTTTCATTTCATATGGAACACCAGGCATTGAAACATAGATCACTTCTTCTTTTTCAAACCATAGGCCGGGAGCAGTCCCATGTATGTTTTTAATCGGCATGCAACTTTCTGGAACTTCTGCTTGTTTTTTGTTTAATTCTCCAATCTTAAAACCGCGTTTTTTGAACAGTTTTTGAATATTCTCATAAACCGAATTCTCAAAAATAAGTTTTGTACCGAAGTATTCGCAAAGGGCTGCTTTGGTAATATCATCTTTTGTAGGGCCCAGGCCACCTGTTATCAATATAATATAAGCTCGCTTACTTGCTTCTTTCAAGGCCGACAGTATTTGAATTTTCTCGTCGGCTATGGTATTAATCCTGGAAATTCTAATACCTGCATTGTTAAATTGCTCGGAAATCCAGGATGCGTTGGTATTAATTACCTGCCCTATTAATAATTCATCGCCAATTGATATGATTTCTGCTGTCACTTCAGAATTCCTATATTTGTACTTTTTTTTGACAAAATTAGGAATATTTATTCATGGATGCAGGGAATTTTATATCACCGTCTGAGCTAATATTACATCCTGACGGAAGTATATACCACTTAAAAATTAAGCCGGAACAATTAGCTGATACGGTTATTCTTGTGGGAGACCCTAATCGGGTAGAAATCATTTCAAGCTATTTTGATAAAATTGAATTCAAGGGAGCCAATAGGGAAATTCATACACATACCGGTTTTTTAAATAAGAAGCGTTTAACTGTAATGTCGACCGGCATGGGTACCGATAATATCGACATTGTGATGAATGAACTGGATGCACTTGTAAATATTGATTTGAAATCAAGAACTGTCAAAAAGAAACACAAGGCTTTGGACATTATCAGGCTTGGAACATCAGGCGCTATTCAGCCTGAGATTCCACTAAATGCATTTGTTTTATCAGAGTATGGACTTGGATTGGATGGATTGTTAAGTTTTTATAATGATAGGGATAAAGTTGTAGGCAGGGAGATGACAGAGGCTTTTATTGAATATTCCAAATGGCCGGAAGAATTCCCCAGTCCCTATGCTGTTCCTTCTTCTGAAAAACTGACGAATAAGCTGGGAGAAGGATTAGTTCATGGAATTACAGCGACCGCTCCGGGATTTTATGGCCCGCAAGGAAGAAGTCTTAGATTGAAACTCGCGTACCCAGATTTGATGAATAAATTGGAAGATTTTAAATTCGGAGCATTGAAAATTGTTAATTTTGAAATGGAAACCTCTGCACTGTATGGATTAGGAAAATTACTTGGACATAACACACTTACTGTTTGCGTTGCTATTGCCAATAGAAAAAAACATGAATATAACCAAAACTATAAAAAAGCAATTAATAATTTAATTGAGCTAATATTAACAAGGTTGACAACTTAAAGTTTTCCTGGTTGAAGAAAATTTGGATAAAAGGTAAAAAATTTTTATCTTGCAGTTGCGTTAATTAAATATCTTTTGAAGAACTTTATTATCAATAAAAGAGAGGTTAAAGGAATTGTCTTCATATTTATATTCCTGTTTACCACAGTTTCAATATTTTCTCAAAGTGAAGAGAAGGCGCTAAATATTACACGGCTTGAGAAAGATATTGAAGTCTCACCGGTTGCAGAAAAACCCGGATTGTTAAATTCACTTTCGAAGGAGTATCTTTCATTAGATCCTGAAAAATCCAAATTGTATGCAAACAATGCATTGGAACTGGCAATTATTATAAATGATGAAGATCAAAAGGCAAAAGCTTTAATTAATCTTGGAGATGCCAGTTATTATTTGGATGAATATGAAGACGCAGTTGGTTTTTACATGAGGGCATTAAATGCAGAAAGAAATAAAAAAAACGATACTATAACAGCTGAATTATACTTTTCTCTTGGGTTGGCATTTTCCGGCAAAAACATTAATGATACGGCCATTTTATACATACAGAGATCAATTAAAATTGAGGAACAATTAAGTCGTGATCAACAATTATCAAATCTCTATTATCATCTCGGTAATATTTACCACTCTTCAGGTGATTTTCAACAAGCCCTTGTATATTTTCAACAAGCCCTGATCATTGAAGAGAGCAGTTTAGATAAAAATAGAATTGCAGAAATTAATAATTACATTGGAATTGTTTACTTTGATCTTGGAAGTTTCGAGAAAGCATTAAAATACTATCTTGAATCACTGAAATTAGTAGAAGAATTGCAAGATAAGCAGGGCATTGCACATACACTAAATAATATTGGAATTGTTTACTATGAGTGGGGAAACAAGGAAAAAGCGCTTGAATATTATCAAAAATCTTTAAGAATAGAAGAAGAGCTTAATAATAACATAGGAATTGCAGATTCCTATAATAATATTGGCATAATTTATAGCGATTGGGACCAGAACGAATTAGCCATTGATTTTTATAATAAAGCCATTGATATTTATGATGAATTCGGGGATGATCATGGAAAGGCTTATGCAATGAACAATATTGGAGAAAGTTTTTTTGAATTAGGTGATCATGATAATGCCTTACAATATTTAATGAATTCGTTAAAGATTGAGCAAAAACTCTGCAATAAATTAGGTATAGCGCAATCGTTTCATACTATCGGCAGGGTTCATTTTAAACTTGGCGATTTAAATAAAGCATATGACTATAACACAAAAAGTTTCAAAATAGCTGATTCGCTGAAATTATCATCAGTCCTCCTAACAAATTATGAATTGTATTATGAAATTTTTGAAAAGAGAAATAACCATTTAAAAGCTTTAGAATTTTACCAACTTTACGCAGGGCAAAAAGATACAATCTTTAATAAACAATTCCATAATAATCTGGCAGAAATACAGGCTAAATATGAGATAGACAGAATTGACAGGGAAAGAGAGTTGATGTTAATAGAATATCAGGAAAAAGATAAAGAGATTAAAACCCAACGATTGTATCTCGTAGTAATATTTGTTTTAATGTTGGTTTTCGGGGCTCTTGTTTATTATGATATAAAGACGAAAATCAGGGCTAATAAAAAATTAATAAATATTAATAAGGAGATTACCGAACAAAAGGAAAAGTTAACCGAAACCCTCGAAGAGTTAGGTAAAAGCGAAACAAAGTATAAAAATCTCGTTGAGCATTCACCAACAGGCATTATTTATATCGACAAAAAAGGTAAAATACTGGAAACCAACAAAAAGATTCTTGAAATATTAGGATCTCCCAGTGAAGAGGACACAAAAGAGATAAATTGCCTGAAATATCCTCCTTTGCAGGAATTAGGTCTGTCTGATGCCATATTGAAATGTATTGAAACAGGAAAAATGTTTTTTAATGAGGCCTCGTACAAATCCAAATGGGGTAAAAAAGTTTTCTTGAGATATTATATTACACCCATTAAAAACAGGCTGGGAAACGTATCGAGTTTGATAATAAATGTTGAAGATGTTACCTATTCAAAAGAGGCTGAAAGGTCGAAGAAACAATCGGAGTTAAAATACCAGGTTTTGGTTGAAAATTCACTACAGGCCATGTTGGTTGTACAGGAAGGGGAGTTGATTTTTGCTAATTCCAGAATGGAAGAGTTAACGCTGTATAAATTTGATGAATTAACAAACAAAAACACTGACTGGCTTAAAGTATTGATTCATCCTGATGATTATGATCTTGCGCGTCAAACAATTTACCGTGCACTGAAAGGGCAAAAAACCCCAACCCGGAACCAGCTCAAATACATTCGAAAAGATGGAAAGGTAAGGTGGATTGAGACTCAAGGTACTATTATTGACTATAATGGAAGCCAGGCAATTCTTGTTGTCGCCATAGATGTAACTGAGCGAAAAGAAACAGAGTCAATTTTAATTGAATCGGAAAAACAGCTTCAAAATGTCAATGCAATGAAGGATAAATTCTTTTCAATTATTGCCCACGACCTTAAAAATCCTTTCAATGCTATTTTGGGCTTTTCAAACTTGCTTTATGAGGCATATGATAATTTTGATGAAAAACAACGCAAAAACTTTATTAAAAACATTTGCGAAGCATCGGAAAATACATTTAAGTTGCTTCAAAACCTGCTTGAATGGTCCAGAACCCAAACCGGTAACATTGAATATAATCCGGTGTTGATTGATATAAGTGTTTTGGTAAAAGAAAATATTTCCGAATTGAAATCAGCCGCTACCAACAAAAAATTAAAGATCTTCTCTAAAATTCATTCTCCAACAAATGTTTTTGCAGATGAAAATATGGTTAAGGTAGTAGTTCGAAACTTACTTTCCAATGCAATTAAGTTTACGAAACCAGGCGGAAAGGTCGAATTTACTTTCAGCGATAAAGGGGATTTTATTGAAATATGTGTTGCGGATACAGGCATAGGAATTGAAAGTAAAAACTTAAAACGGTTGTTTCGGATTGATGATCAGTTTAAAACTCCCGGAACTTTAGAAGAGCAAGGTTCAGGTTTGGGATTAATATTATGTAAGGAGTTCGTCGAGAAGAATGGTGGCAAAATTTGGGCTGAAAGTAATTTTGAATCCGGCAGTAAGTTTAAATTTACATTACCGGCACATAAAACATAGCAAGCTTATTATTATCAGAGGAAATTTGATTTATTTTATATTTTTACAGCGATAAAAATTTACTTAAGAAATTGGCTGACAAATCACAAAATAATGAACTTAATGCCCTCATCAGTATGCTGGATGAGCCAAGTGATGCTATGTTCGATCAAATCAGGAATAAAATATTGTATTATGGAATAAATGCGGTTCCTCATTTGGAAAATGCATGGGACAATTCATTTGACAATAATATCCAGACAAGAATTGAGGATATTATTCATATCATTCAGCTTGATAGCTTGAAATCAGAATTAAATGACTGGGTGCAGCGAGGTCATCATGATTTGTTTAAAGGTTTTTGCCTTGTTTCGAAATACCAATACCCTGATTTGAACGATGCAGAATTAAAAGACAAAATTGAAAATATAGAAAAGGATATTTGGCTTGAGTTAAATGATAATCTGACCGCACTTGAAAAAATCAAAGTGATTAACCATATCTTATTTGATATTCACCGGTTTGCTGGAAATAAAACAAACATTGATGCTCCGCAAAACCTTTTCATAAATAACCTTCTTGAAACCAAGAAAGGCAATCATTTATCGATTGGTATCTTGTATATTATTCTTACGCAAAAGCTGGGAATCCCTGTATTTGGTGTTAACTTACCCCAGCATTTTATTCTTGCTTATGTTAGTGAAATTTCAGAAGAGAGAGTTTCGGCGGCCAATGAGAGCGACGTGCTTTTTTATATTAACCCTTTCAATAAAGGTGCAGTATTTACACAGCGCGAAATAGAATTATTTGTTAAGCATTTAAAATTAAAACCAAATTCTAAATATTACGAACCATGCGATAATATTACCATAATTAAGAGGCTTTTCGAAAATATTATCTATTCATATAAAAAACTTGGGTATCTCGATAAGGTTGAAGAGTTGAGAAATATTGTTCAAGTATTCTAATCCTGCAACAAATCTTCCTTATATTTATTAATCAAGGATTATGCGAACACTTTTAAAATTGTCTTATATAATATTTTTATATCTGTAAAAAACCCCTTCTCTTTTATATACTGTAAATTGAGTACCAGCTTTTCAGGCATTATTTTTTCAATATATACTTTTTCCGGGTCACCAAAGGTCGCCAGGATTTCACTTTCATTAATATATTTCATGGAGGCATAGTCGGTCAGGCCTGGTTTTACCGACAAAACTTTTAATTGTCCGTAATTATACAAATCAACATATTTTCTAACCTCAGGACGAGGGCCAACAAAGCTCATTTCGTCCTTTAAAATATTGTACAATTGAGGAAGTTCATCGAGCTTATATTTTCTCAGCCATTTCCCGGCTTTTGTTATCCTATTGTCTTCTTCGCCAATTGTCAGCAAGCCGGCTTTATCGGATTTTTCCACCATTGTGCGAAACTTAATCAAACCAAAATCCGTGTTGTTTTTACCCACACGTTGCTGGAAATAAAAAACACCGCCTTTTGAGTCAACAACAATAATTATCGATAATATTATAAATAATGGGGAGAGAATGATTAATCCCAAAACAGAAAACAACAAATCGAAAAGTCTCTTTACCATTTATGCTGTTATTGGTTGTCAGTCAAAATTTATGGTGATGATAATAAAAGTTGGCATTTGAATGCCAATGTTAATAAGATTATATAGCACTTTCAAATTGCTTTAGAAAACGGATATCATTTTCGAAAAACAACCGAATATCATTGATCTGGTATTTTAGCATGGCCGTTCGTTCTATTCCCATCCCAAATGCAAAACCAGTGTATTTTTCACTATCAATATTGCAATTTTCAAGCACATTGGGATCGACCATCCCACATCCCAGGATTTCAACCCAGCCTGTATACTTACATACCTTACATCCTTTACCACCACAAATAAAACATGAGATATCCATTTCGGCAGAAGGCTCAGTGAAAGGGAAATAGGATGGCCTGAATCGGGTCTGTGTTTCAGTGCCAAAAAACTCTGTAGCAAAGTGATATAATGTTTGTTTCAGGTCAGCGAATGAAACATTTTCGTCTATATATAATCCCTCAACCTGGTGAAAGATACAATGCGCCCTGGCTGAGATTGCTTCATTACGAAAAACCCGGCCCGGGAAAATAGCTCTGATAGGAGGTTTTTCTTTCTCCATTACACGTATTTGAACCGAAGATGTATGGGTTCGTAACAGGATGTCGGGATTTTTTTCAATAAAAAATGTATCCTGCATATCGCGTGCAGGGTGTTCCTCTGGGAAGTTTAAAGCAGAAAAATTATACCAATCACTCTCAATTTCCGGACCTTCAGATACGACAAAACCAATCCGTGAGAAAATATTGATTATTTCATTCCTCACAATTGTTATAGGATGTCGTGATCCCAATTCGATAAAATTAGCCGGTAAAGTTAGGTCGCTCGAAGCATTAGCTCCGTCATCTTTTTTATCAAAAACGCTTTTTAACTCATTTACTTTTTCCTGAGCTTTGTTTTTTAACTGGTTTAGAATTTGGCCCATCTCCCTTCTTGCATCAGGAGGTACGCTTTTCATTTCAGAGAAAAGGCCAGGAACAATTCCCTTTTTACTGAGAAATTTAATCCTAAACCCTTCAACCTGTTCCTGGGTTGCGGCCTTGAATGAATTTATTTCTTCAATATATGCATTAATTTTATCCTTCATTACAGGAATAAATTATTCTAATATTTTAATCGACATAGTTACATCCTTAACGGGTTTGTCGCCAGGGCCTGTTTGCACGGCGGCAATTTTATCAATGACATCAAGCCCTTCTATTACTTCTCCGAATACAGTATATGAACCATCAAGATGTGGTGTTCCTCCAATGGTCGAATAAACCTCAATTTGTTCATCGGAATAAGCATATCCTGTTCTTGAACCCATCATGGAAACCTGATCAGCAGGTGTAACTCTTCCCTGAACGATATAAAATTGTGAACCTGACGAGGCTTTTTCAGGATTTACCTGATCACTTTGTCTGGCAGCTGACAAAGCACCTTTTTTGTGATATAAACCGGAAACAAACTCTGCTGGCACTTTATACCCCGGGTCCAGCCTGCCATCTGCATTTTGCCCTCCCTGGATCATAAACTTACTAATTACCCTATGAAATGGTGAATTTTCATACCATCCTTCATTTACAAGTTTCATAAAATTATCCCTATGCTGTGGGGTTTCGTTATAAAGAACCGCTGTCATATCACCGTAATCGGTACTTATTAAAACTTTAACTTGTTTTTCCTGGGAAAAAACTACTGAGGCAAATACAAAGTTTGCCATTAATGTCAATACAACAAATTTTTTCATTTCAACTTACGTTTTAATTATTAATTATTCTTACAGGTGTGCAAAAATAGCAAATAATTGAATATTTGAACCCCTTAATAAGAGAAAGTGAAAATGCTATTTATTATTTCGTTTATCAAGAAAGCACTTCCTGCATAACGGAACATACCTGTCGGTTTCTCCAAGTAAAACCAGGCTTTTATTTTCAACCAGGCGGTGGGAATATTGAGCCAGGCTTCCACAGTCTATACAAATAGCATGAACTTTCGTAACGTATTCAGCGGTTGCCATAAGTGCGGGAATAGGGCCAAATGGATTTCCTTGGAAATCCATATCAAGTCCGGCAATAATCACCCTGATGCCATCATTAGCAAGCAAGTTACAAACAGCAGCCAGCTCGTTGTCGAAAAACTGGGCTTCATCTATACCCACAACATCCACATCGTTTGCTAGCAGAACTATTTGCGATGCAGTTTGAACAGGTGTTGATTTAATGGATGTTTCATTATGAGAAACAACATTTTCTAAATTGTACCGGATATCAATGGCCGGCTTAAATATTTCCACGCTCTGCCTTGCTATTTTAGCACGGTTCAACCTGCGGATAAGTTCTTCGGTTTTGCCTGAGAACATTGACCCGCAAATTACCTCAATCCACCCTCCTCCCCTGGGTTGTTTTGTTGTATTCTCTAAAAACATGAATGTTGCTGTGCTTAATTTTTATAATTTTATTCCCTTGAATATTTTACAAAGTTAGTTAATTAGCTCTTTCAAAAAGAAATTGAATAAAAACTGTGGTAATGAAAAACAACGTAGATTTTAAACAAATAGAAAAGGTGTTGGATGAACTTAGTAAGCTGATAAAAAATCAAAAAACCAACAAACAACAAATTTCCCAGCTGGACATTGACCTTGCAAAAGAAAAAGTCCGTAAGATATATGACGTTCTTTTAAACATTAGTTTTACAGAGGAGGTCACTACTTCTCCATCAAATAATGAAAATGAAGAAAATCAGACAGTCGTAATAAAATCAGAACCTGAAGTAGAAATGACCCGGATTGAAACAAATGTGAAAATAGAGGAAGGGGAAGATCCCGGGGTTACGAAGAAGAAAGATCAGGAAAAGCCTGTCATAGAGAAAACTGATCAGGATGAAATTGTTAAAAAGGCGAGCGCCCCAGGTTCAATTGATTTATTTTCGGATCCCAAGAGGGATGAAAAAGTTT